>NZ_FTMT01000013.1:0-132679 GCF_900156015.1 Chryseobacterium sp. RU33C
GGCATTCTGAAATATGAGTTTGGATTGATTGATACTTTTGAAAACTTTAAGAATCTCTCACAGCAGCTTGACCAATCAATTTATTATTATAATAATTTAAGACCTCATTTTTCCCTAAATTATAACATCCCTAGCCAAGTGCATATGAAAAATAACGTGAAATTAAAAACATACAAAAAACAAAATCAGAATAGGAAAATTCCTACTCTGATTTAAGTATATTTGAAATATTAAACTAGTCAACCTTTTTCAGGACTAGTCACTACTTTACAGATAAACAATACCTTTTTACAAGTAATAATTTTCTGATTAAAAAAAAATGAAAAATTAATTATAATACGACTTCTTTTGTCGCTACCCGTCAATACTTTTGTTTTAGTAAAATTACTTGCAAGAATTTACAAATAAAATTATTTAAACAGAAAATATGATGTGTAATTTAAACTTAACAACCACAGAAAATTTTTTATCCAATTGTCCAAAATTAGCAATACATAAAAAAAGCAGCCCAACCTGACTGCTTTATCTTATACTTGCCCTTTCAACCATTCCGAAGAGGAAAGATAATTCTGATCAGGATAATAAATGAACAGAAGATTTCTACCTTTTATGGTATTGATGATCGGCTGCGTCAGCTCTCTTGGTACTGCGGGGCATCCCCAGCTTCTTCCGATCCTTTTGTGCATAGCAGCAAATTCATCGCTTACATAATTGGCTCCGTGCATTACAATTGCTCTTCTGTAAGCTGCATCATTGAATCCCCTGTCCATGCCCAACAGTTTTAAAGAATATCCGTTTTCTCCCTGATAGGTTGCATCTGTGATATAAAATCCCAGGCTGCTCTGTAACGAACTTTCCCTGTTAGAAAAATTCGTCGCAAATTCTTCGCCTGTATTTTTACCATGGGCAACCAATGAGTTGAACAGAACTTTTTTGTCTGCAAGGTCAATAACCCAAAGTCTTTTGGTGTTGGAAGACATAGAAAAATCGCAGATCGTTAATAAATGCGAATCCTGAGTAAGCAATCCTGCTTTCTTTAAGTTTTCGTAACCGGTCAATGCTTTTGAGAATACGTCATAGTTCAGTTCATGCCCTTGGTCAAATGCAATTGATTGGTATAATGCTTCTGATGAAGAAACAGCAGTTGTAGTCTTCTCAGATTTCGTGTCATCAGCAATAGATACTATTTCAGTCTTTGCCGTCATGAAATTTTCATTCTTTACAGCTCCTCGTGGAGAAATGTAGAATGAGGTGGTAACCATGTAAACAAGGCCTAATACGCTATAAAATCCTTTCATTCAATACTATATAAATCCAAATTAGTGGAGCAAAAGTATAAAAACATCATTACGCAAAGGGTAAAAACGAAAAAAGTTTAACGCTATTTAAGAAACTTTAACGTCCTGATTCTGTGAATAATTTAATATCAATACTTTAAAAACATCAATATTCAAAATAACAAAAAAACAAAATTATTATGTCAATACAAATTGTAAATCCAGCAACCAATGAAACGCTGAATTATTTTCCAACCGCTACATTTCTTCATAATAACTCTCCTATTTCATCAACTATTAACAATGAAGATGGAGTTATTTATCTGGAGCATTCCGGAAATACCTATGTGCTTGAAGACTATATGGGAGGTCACCCAATTAATGTCAGAAGATTTGGACTTAATGCAGACAGAGGCTACACTTCAACCGCTATCAATAAAGGAATAAAGCTTGCAAAAAAATATAATTACAAGTCTCTATATATTCCCAATGGTGATTATGATATCACCGAAACGGTTAATATAGATGTTGCTCCCGATACAACAATAAAAATTGAGGGTAATTTAAATGTAAAAGAATCCTTTACCGGAAATGCTATTGTTATAGGAACTCATGGCCCTGCTATTAATCAACCTGTAGAGGATTCATTGGCAGGATTAAATATTCAGGGGCTTAATTGTTCAAAAAAGATATATAATGACTCAGACTCAACAGGAATAGTAATTATGAATGTAATCGCTTCGACCATTGAAATTAAAAGGGTGACCGGATTTAAAATAGGGACATTAATATATTCTGATAATGGCCGAGGTGGCGGAACTTCATATAACACCTTCTTTATCAACTATTTTCACGACAATAAAATCAATCTGAAATTCGAGAAAAATGATGTTCAAGGCTATATCAATGAAAATACTTTCTATGGTGGAACATTCAACCATAGTACCAGTTTCCCGAAAGTTAAAACATTCCATATACTTATGGAAGATAAACAAATCAATCTCCATCCTTATAATAATAACAGATTTCTTTATCCGTCTTTCGAAGACAATGATCCTGACAATGCTACCGCAGCACAAATAACCGGAGAAAGCAATACTATCGTAGGACCAAGAATGGAAAATCCACAAGATCCATTCTATGCAATCATATTTGATAAATATTCTAAAAGATGTCAGGTCATTTCAAAAGGTTTTGGACTTTATAAAAGCTCTGTAGAAAACAATGGGGAAGAAAATTCTTATGAAACGAACAGCGGAAATTTACTAACCACAAATTCAGTAAACCCTGTATTAACCTTACAAAATCAGGCATCTTCCTCATATGAACTTTATAGCGGATTAGATGCCTCTGGCAATAAAGTATTTTTTGTGAACGGTGAAGGAAAAGGATTTTATGGAAATTCTGTATATGCAGAACAAGGATTCAGATGGGCTACTTCTGATGGCAGTAAAAACGATAGAGGTCTTTTTAATGGAAATGGAGCTCCAAGCATTGCGGCCAATCCTGGAAGTATTTATATCAATAATGATGGAGGTAACAAGATGCTATGGATAAAAACAGCCAGTGGAAGCTCATCCGGATGGAAACTCATAGGAACACAGGCCGATGCGCTCACAGCAGCTGAACCTTCACCATCAGCAACAGCACAAGATGTATGGGTAAGGTTAAAAAACCTGGAAGATAATCTTAAAGCAGCCGGACTATTATCCTCTTAAAAGTGAGAAACCACCTGTAGCAGGTGGTTTTTATTTATTTTTGAGAATCCGGAACAAATTCCAGACTTACAGAATTCATGCAATATCTCAATCCTGTAGGCTTCGGACCATCATCAAAGACATGTCCCAAATGGGAATCACATCTTTTGCAGAGTACTTCTACTCTATCCATTCCATACGACTGATCTCTTACATAATACACGCCTTCTTTATCCGCTTCAAAAAAACTTGGCCATCCACAGCTGCTGGAAAATTTAGATGTAGAACGGAACAGGTGATTTCCACATACGGCACAATAATACTCTCCTACCTCATCAAATTCATTGTATTTTCCCGTAAAAGCTCTTTCTGTAGCTGCTTCTCTGGCAATGGCGTAGAGATCCGGAGCAAGGATCTTTTTCCATTCTTCATTGGAAATATTGAGTTTTTCAGTATCTGTTCTGGAATAGTATGGATTATTTTTTGCTTCTGTATTTTTCATAGAAGGGGTTTTAATAGGTTGGTAGTTTTGCGTACAAGCCTGCAGAATAATTAACAGGGTTATTGAAATTAAAAATTTCATCATCAATTTTAATTCTGTAACCACGAATGGTTTCATAACCAAATTTAGTAAATTTGAGAATATGAATGACGAAGCAAAAAGAAAACAACTCAGAAAATATAAAGCATTTGCCACAGGGTTATTTGTCCTGATGGCTGTTATTTTTATTGTTACCACTATTTTACAAAAGTCTAATCAATCTCATTGGATCGGCTATGTGCGCGCATTTGCTGAAGCTGCAATGGTAGGGGCACTTGCTGACTGGTTTGCAGTAACCGCATTATTCCGTCATCCTCTGGGACTTCCCATTCCACATACCAACCTGATTGAGAACAGTAAACAGAGATTGGGAGACAATCTCGGGAGTTTTGTGGTTGGAAACTTTCTTTCTCCTCAGAATATCCGTCCTTATATCCAAAAACTTAAAGTTTCTAATTTTGTCGGGGAATGGCTGGGCAAGGAAAAAAGCCAGGAGATTTTGATTAAAAATCTTTCTGATATTGTTCTTGATATTCTTAATAAGCTTGATGATTCTACGGTAAGCCAGTTTATCAGTAAAAAGGTTTCTGAAATGACGGATGATATTAAGCTTAATAAAGTGGTTGGAAACGGAATCGGATATATTCTTGAAAAAAATGACCACCAGAGAATCATCACCAATCTTTCGAAACAAATCAAAGAATACATCATTGAAAACGATGCAATGATTCAGGAGCGGGTAAAAAAAGGAAGCTATTCTTTCATTCCATCATTTGTAGACACTAAAATTGCCGATAAAATTGCAGACGGACTTTCTGATTTTTTCAAAGAAATAGAAGAAAATCCTGAACATGAAGTAAGAGGATTAATTACGCAGAAAATTCATGAATTCTCTGTTGATCTGAAAGAAGATCCGAAATGGGATGAGGAATTTAAAACCATTAAAAACGGGCTTCTGAAAAATGATAAACTGGATGAATATTCCAATGACATCTGGGTTTCCATTAAAAAAACACTGATGAAAGAACTTCAGGAGGAGAATTCTGCTTTGAAAAATTATCTTACTAAAAATCTGAATGAATTTGCCCAAAATTTAAAGACTGATGAAAACCTTCAGAACAAAATTGATCATTGGGTTCGGGTGACGGCTTATAAATATATTCTGAAAAACACCCATCAATTCGGGAACCTCATCAGTACAACTGTTGGGAACTGGCAAGGGAAAGAACTGAGTGAAAAGCTGGAACTGGAAGTAGGAAAAGATCTGCAGTTTATCCGGGTCAACGGAACACTGGTTGGAGGTCTGGTCGGGCTGATCATCTACACCATCGCTCATTTTTTTATTTAAGAAACTAAAACCACGAATCACTCAACCATGAAAAAAATTTTCACTGTATTCTTTTTCTTTTCCCTCACAGTTGCTCTCTGCCAGAAAGTTGAATTCAAGAAAGTAACGGATTCTTCACAGACTTTTACCGGAGAAATCGGCGGAGTACCTATTACTATAGAGCTCAACTATACAGGTGTGGTAGATTGTGACCAGTATCAGCATTACGTTGACGGATGGTATTATTACGACAAATACAAAAAGAAAATTCCCCTCACCGGAATATATAATTATTATGGAAACCTGTCATTGTATAATTTCGGAAGCAAACAAAAACAAAATTCTAAGCTTCTGAAAGAGCAGATCACCTCTCTTCAGAAAGTAGAAAAAACAGATGAGACAGCCCAAAAACTAGCTCCTCAGGAATCTATTATATTCGAAAACATGAGTATGAATAACAACCCGATTCCCGGGCATTTTTATCTGGGCAAAAAAGTTCAGCCGGCTAAATTATTTACAGGTAATGCTATGATTTATCGTCTCAACAATTACCTGTTCCTGCCTAACAATAAAAAGATCAATACCTATGATTTCATTAATAAAGCGGGTGGAAACGAATTGATTTCCTATGCCGCAGGAGAAAACGGAAACAGAGTTCTGCTCTATTTTGAGCAGACATCAAATTTTAATGCCTGTGGAAGATGCGGAGCAAGTGAAGGTGAGAAAGGCTATAGAGTTCTTTATTTTACCAAAGACTGGAATTATAAACACTATCAAGAATTCCTGATAGAAAGTTGTCTGGAAAACATCTATGATGCTACCAAAACAAAATCCAAAGACAGGCAAACGATCAAATATAAAATAGGTAAATCCGATAGCACACCAGCTCATACATTTACCGTTGATCTAAAAAATGCAACCGTCGTAAAGTCAAAATAAAAAAGAGAGTCATATCAACTCTCTTTTTGTTATTATCTTGGTAATCTGCTGGCTCTTTTTAGTAATTCCTGATTGATGTCGTTGATCAGTTGCGGACCTTCATAAATAAATCCGGTATACAACTGAACCAATACAGCTCCTGCATCCAGCTTCTCCATCGCATCTTTAGCAGAATGAATTCCTCCTACTCCAATGATTGGAAATGCCCTGTTGCTTTTATCAGAAAGGTATTTGATCATTTTTGTACTTCTTTCACGGATGGGTTTTCCACTTAATCCACCATTTCCTATCTGTTCTAAAACTTCGGGAGAGGTTTTCAGCCCTTCTCTGTTCACAGAAGTATTGGACACTACAATACCATCAATCTTTGTTTCTGCAATCAGTTCAATGATTTCATCCAATTGATTATTATTAAGATCCGGTGCAATTTTAAGTAGTATAGGTTTCTGTACAGATTTTGATTCATTTATCTTTTTCACTTCCGTAATCAGCTCTCTCAAATAGTCTACATCTTCCAGCTTGGCGTGGCTTCCTACGTTCGGGCAGCTCACATTCAGGACAAAGTAATCTACATGAGGATGAAGACCTTCAAAGCAGTCCAGATAATCCTGGGTATAATTTTCCGGGCTTGTATCTGTATTTTTTCCGATGTTTCCACCGATAATTATTTTTCCTTTGTTGGATTTCAGCTTCTCAATAGCTGCTTCAAGACCGTCATTGTTGAATCCCATTCTGTTGATAATTCCACCATCTTCAATAAGACGGAACAATCTTTTCTTAGGATTTCCGGCCTGAGCTCTTGGAGTTACGGTTCCGATTTCTACAAATCCAAAACCAAGATCTCCCAATTCGTTAAATAACACTGCATTTTTATCGAAACCGGCAGCCAGTCCTACAGGATTTTTAAATTTTAATCCGAAAACTTCTCTTTCCAGACGTTTGTCTTCAATAGGTTTTGGTAAAAACAGTTTGGTAAGAAATCCAAAATTCTTAAGCATTGAGAAGGTAAAGTGATGAACATCTTCAGGATCGAATTTGAAAAGAATAGGACGAATGAGCGATTTGTACATTGAAAAAAAGTTTTACAAAATTACTCTTTTTAAAATTAATGCTATATTGATGTATAATATTTTATCGAAATGGCTCATCTATAGTATCTATAAGCTGGAAAACAACTATATATGCAACAAATTAGTGGGATTTTTTAACGCTGCGACCGCAAAGAAAGATGATTATCCTGAAAACATTTTGGTTCGCAAGGGCGTTTCACTAAGCAAAGTACACACTATCAGCCTTTGCTGAACGAAGTGCCCTTACGATCGGAAATATAAACTTTGCGAACATTGCGTTAAAAACAACAGATAAAGAGAAATCTACGTTATCTGTTAAATGAAATGGGATACTTTTTTAATATAATTATAAACACCATCCTTGTCAAGGTTTTAATGAAGAGTACGCACTCAGGTCAAAATTCAGAATATCCCCTACCCTTTTGAACTCTTCATCTATAGTAGCATTTACTGTAATTCTTTCATTAGAAACAGGATGATTGAAAATCAATTGATGGGCATGAAGCGTCATTTTATTGATCTCAAATGTTTGAAGCCACAATTTATTCTGTTTATTGCAGCCATGTTTCCGGCAGCCTAAAATAGGATGGAGAATATGTTTAAAATGTTTTCTCAGCTGATGAAATCTTCCTGTTTCAGGGATGGCTTCTACCAAAGAATATCTTGAAGTCTGGTGTTTTAAAAAGGGTAAATCTATTTCTGAAGTCTGCAAACGACGATAGTAAGTAACCGCATTCTGTGTGACTTCATTTTCATTAACCAAATCATAATCAATGGTTTCTTCTTCTTTTGTCCATCCCCGAAGAATAGCCAGATATATTTTCTCTACGTCGCGTGATGCAAACTTCTCACTCATGATTCTAAGAGTATCTTTATCTAAAGTAAATAGCAGAACACCCGAAGTTTTTCGGTCTAAACGGTGTACGGGATACACTTTTTGCCCAATCTGCTTCTTCAGCTCCTGAATAGCATAGGTATCGGCTTCTCCCGCATAGAAAGATTTATGAACCAATAATCCGCTGGGTTTGTTGATGGCAATAAGATGCTCGTCACGATAAAGAATTTCTAACATTCGGCAAAAGTAAAGATTTTCGACTGATATTATATGCGGCCATATTTGTAAACCTAACAGGTTTTGAAAACCTGTTAGGTTTAGACATTCCTTTATCAATAGCCCCGATCTAAGAGAAAATCCCGCATTGAGGCGGCGGCGCGAAGCAGAACCGCCGAGCGAGGAATTGGAACGGAGAGCGGGTTCCCGGCTCCTTAAAAATTAATTTGTAGATATTTGTCTGTTTATTAACGGCTTTTTTTATTGAAACTCATGATTTTGATTCCAAATTCATATTTTTGCATATCAGACGTAAAAAAATTATGGCAAAGCAAGAAGATGTTTTCAAGAAAGTGATTTCTCACGCTAAAGAATATGGTTTTATTTTCCCATCGAGTGAGATCTATGATGGTTTATCCGCTGTTTATGATTATGGACAGAACGGTGCCGAACTAAAAAATAATATCAAACAATATTGGTGGAAAGCTATGGTACAGCTTAACGAAAATATTGTCGGCATTGATTCGGCGATCCTAATGCACCCAACAACCTGGAAGGCATCGGGCCACGTAGACGCTTTCAACGATCCATTGATTGATAATAAAGATTCTAAGAAGCGTTTCAGAGCAGATGTTTTGGTGGAAGATTATTGTGCTAAAATTGAAGATAAAGAGAACAAGGAAATTGAAAAAGCAGCGAAAAGATTCGGGGATGCTTTCGATAAAGATCAGTTTGTGGCTACAAATCCAAAAATTCTGGAATACAGAGCCAAAAGAGAGACTATTCTCTCAAGACTGGCAAAATCTCTGGAAAAAGAAGACCTTGCTGATGTAAAAGCTTTGATTGAAGAGCTTGAAATTGCAGATCCTGATACGGGTTCTAAAAACTGGACAGAGGTAAGACAATTTAACCTGATGTTCGGTACCAAGCTGGGAGCTTCTGCTGACAGCGCCATGGATCTTTATCTGAGACCAGAAACGGCTCAGGGTATTTTCGTTAACTTTTTAAACGTACAGAAAACTTCGCGTCACAAGCTTCCTTTCGGTATTGCACAGATTGGTAAGGCGTTCAGAAATGAAATTGTGGCAAGACAGTTTATTTTCAGAATGCGTGAATTCGAACAGATGGAAATGCAGTTTTTCGTTGCTCCGGGTACAGAACTTGAATTCTACGAGCAGTGGAAGCAAAAGCGTCTGAACTGGCACAAAGCTTTAGGTTTGGGAGATGAGAATTACAGATTCCACGATCACGAAAAGCTTGCTCACTATGCAAATGCTGCAGCTGATATTGAGTTTAACTTCCCATTCGGATTTAAAGAACTGGAAGGTATTCACTCAAGAACAGATTTCGACTTAAAAGCGCATGAAGAATTCTCAGGAAGAAAACTTCAGTTCTTTGATCCTGAGAGAAACGAAAACTATGTTCCTTACGTAGTGGAAACTTCAGTAGGTTTAGACCGATTATTCCTTTCTATATTCTCACATTGTTTAAGAGACGAAGTATTGGAAGACGGTTCAGAAAGAACAGTTTTATCGTTACCTCCGGCATTGGCACCAATTAAAGCCGCTATTCTTCCATTGATGAAGAAAGATGGTTTAGCAGAGTATGCAGAAAAGATCTTCAATGATCTGAAATATGATTTCAACCTGTTCTACGAAGAGAAAGATGCTATCGGAAAACGTTACAGAAGACAGGATGCCATTGGTACTCCATACTGTATCACTGTAGATCATGACTCTTTAGTTGATCATACGGTAACCATCAGAGACAGAGACACGATGCAGCAGGAAAGAGTTCCCGTTTCAGAGTTGAGAAGAATCATTGATGAGAAGACAAACTTCAGAAATTTACTTTCTCAATTATAGTTTAAAAGCCCTGTTTTTCAGGGCTTTTTTATTTTTCATACATTCCGGATCAACATACCATAAAAATGATTATTTTTAGCGGATTAAAAAACTAATAATAACCATGAAAAAGCTAATACTTTCATCACTGGCTGTAGCAGTGCTCTCAAGTTGTGTGTCTAATGATAATCCGGCCGACCACAGAGACAACAGCAATAACTCTCATAACAATAACACGGGTACTTCTCCACTCTTGAAAAAAGCAACTGACGTCAATCCTGGCGGCCAGCCTTATGTGGTGGAATTTAAGTATAATGGAGACAAGCTTATAGAAACCTACAATGCATCAGATGATGATAGAGTGATTTATACTTACAGCGGAGATTATATTGCTAAGACAGAAGAGTTCATTGGTGGCTCTCTGGTCCTTATGAGAGAATTCACCTATTCCAATGGAAGACTTTCAACGGAAAAGATAACTGATAAAGAACAGGGAACGCTGATCTATACCAAAATTTATCAGTATCTCAGTGATACCCATGTTCAGTTTGATGAGTATAAAAGCGGAACTTATAATCCTTCAACAGGAACGTATTCCAATCTTGTATTTGCACAGGTGGATGTTAATTTAACCAATGCAGGAAATGTGGCTTCAGCAAAATATACATATAACGGAGTTACCTACAATATTACCAATACTTATGACACCTTCAACAATCCTATGAAGAATATAAAAGGTTTTGTTAAGATTAATTTATTTGATGTGAGTGACGGGCAAATAGGGTATAATAATCTATTGAATCAAACAGAGAGTTATTCCGGTTTATCCAATGGAACCAACAAAATTACCGCAGTTTACACGCTTAACGGAGACAACTATCCTACCAAAGCTGTTACTACGATATCTCAGGCTATGGAACAAGTACTCATAACTGGCTTTACGAGTACTATTAATAATTATTTTGCATTTTAGGTTGTAAGCTTTGGAAATATTTCCAGGGCTTTTTTATTTTTCACAACATATGAGTTAATTTATTACTTTTATCCCTCAAATTTTAACCATGAAAAAAATAACGCTGATGATGTTTGGATTAATCCAGACATTTGCATTTTCCCAGACTCAGGACCTTACAACACTCGCTGCAGGTGATCATGTGGGGATGAATGCTCTATTCGATGATAAAGACAATCTGTACGGTTACGTTTCTCTAT
Organism: Chryseobacterium sp. RU33C; assembly: GCF_900156015.1. Taxonomy (NCBI): domain Bacteria; kingdom Pseudomonadati; phylum Bacteroidota; class Flavobacteriia; order Flavobacteriales; family Weeksellaceae; genus Chryseobacterium; species Chryseobacterium sp. RU33C. The sequence continues at coordinate 10,959 of NZ_FTMT01000013.1, forward strand.
ATTCTTACGGTAAATCCGGTGATAAGACCAAGAAGTTTGAGTATGTGATCCTGGATAAAAACCTCAACCCTGTTGCCAATAAAGAGTTTGAAGGAGATATCACGGCTGCCTCTTATCTGGGATATGTTGATTTTAAAGGTCAGATTATCTTAAAGCCTTCCATGATGGATTATTCTCTTGTGAAAAGCAAAGAAATATTTACTCCGGTTTCTATGGTAATCGACCCGAAAACCAATGCTATTACCCGAAAAATATATTATGATTATCTGGAAAACGGTACTTTCAAAGAGATCAACGAACCGAAGAGCTGGAAAGAACAGCGTAAGGAAAACCGTGATGAGAAAAAAGAAAAAGGCTACAACTACGTTTCCGCAGTAGGAGAACTGAAAGAAGGCGGTTATTTTGCTGTTGAATACAAAGACTATGGGAAGTACGAAAATAACAACAGTCTAATGAGGTTTGATGAAAACAAAAAGGAAATCTGGAGGTATAGATACAATACTGACGGAAGTAAAAAACTGTACACTACTTTATCCGTTCTGGAAAGAGACGAAAACTATATGTACTGTATCCTGAAGAAAGTGAATGACAAGCAGAAGACATTCAGCCTCATGGTTCTTGACATGAAAACCGGAAAAGAAACCTCCAACAAACCGATTACCGGATTATCTGATGATACAATAGACAATATTGAATCCTTCTACTCCAACTACAGAAAGCTTGATAATGATAAAACTTTTGATGATAAAGTAGTTCTGTTGGGAAGAAATTATGATGATTCCGAATCTGTAGGATTTGCAAGAATGATCCTCAACAAATCTGATTTTTCAGTAGATATGAAAGCGATCAATTATGAGCCCAATATCTCTGCTTTTCTTCCAAAAGTCAACAAATATGGAATGGTAGAAAGCGGTTACATGCTTCAGACCAAAGATATGTACTTTATGAATGATGGAAGTGTAGGTATTTTATCCGAAAAATACAAACCGGCTGGTCAGTACAACGCTCCGAAGACCACTGATCTTGTATACATTTACACTGATAAAGATTTCAAAGTGAAAAATGTTCAGGTTTTTGAAAAGGAAAAATCAAAATGGGTAAACAGTGATTATCTGTTCTCCCAGTACCTCAACGGAGGAAAAGACGTGGTATTTTTCTACCGCGACTATCAAAAAGATGAAGTAACCAAACAGAAAAGATGGAATCTGTTTATCAACACCATTATTGATGGAAAATTCAAACAGGAAATTATTCCAATCTCTGAAAAAGATAATTATGCAGTAACGCCGTATGTAGGAAAAGAAGGTTATATTCTGCTCCGTGAGTATAATGAAAAAGAAAAATTCAACAAGATCCGTTTGGAGAAATTAAATTACTAGTATAAAAGAAAAGAGGCCGTCTCCTATGTTTGCAAAGTCAAATGTAGGATACAGCCTCTTTATTAGAAATCACTTTACTTTCGCTATGGTTTCATTAGTCTGATAAAAGTCTGCTATATTCTTTATTTCATCAAGACTTAAGTTCCACATAAAGTTCAGAAACTGCTGATAACTTTCACTTTGATTTTTGGGTTCTATTCTATCCAGATACCGGTTCAGATTATAGTTTTTTCTCGCTTCATATATTTTTGAGAAACATCTTCCCAACCAGCTTTTATAATACTTTTCTTCCTCATCATCCTGTAAAAACTGCATGGCAGTATAAATTCCCAGCCCATAATCTTCTGAATGGAAATAATTGGGTAAAATCTCCATCCTCGCCGTTTTCTTTAATGTTAAGAATAGATCTGAAGGCTTTTCCGGACTAACAGAAGTTTTAAGTTCGGTAAAAGTTTTTTTAAGCATTTCAATCCTTCTGGATACTTCAGGATGTGATGCCAGAGAATCTTTGTTCAGCTTTTCTTTGTAGAAATTATAATTGTACAGGGAGAAATCTTCCTTTTTCATCCATTTTTCATTGAACGCCTGTTTGGGAAGGTTAAAAAGTTTTTTATAGGTTTCAACCTTTAATTCTCTCGGAGAAATGGTATCAAAATCCTGTAATCTCTGAAGAGCATTGACGAATTCCGCTTTCCTGAAATCACCGTTTCTGAAAAAGACATACCCCAAAGAATCTGCCTGCATTTCACTTTGTCTTCTTTCTACTCCTTTCCTGTAGACTCTGTTTTTAAAAATATCGAAAGCTTTTTGGTTCCGGCTCTGGCTTCTGCTTGTTGTAGTGGATTTTATATTCTCAACCACCGCTTTATCCTGTTTATCCTGTTCAATAATTTTTAGAAAAGTTTTCAGGGAATGCTCCTCTATTTTATGTCCCAGCTCATGGGAAATCACTGCAGCAATCTGTTCCTCGTTATTCAGCCAGCTGTAAAGCCCCATGTTGATTACAAAGGTTCCGTCAGCAAGGCAATAGGCATTGGGAGTGTTGTCTTTGGCAATCAGAATTTTCAGATCCTGAGGAATTGTTGGGTTATTCTTTTTAAGACGTTGAATCATAAACTGTATACTGGTTTCAAATTCAGATTTAAAGATAAAATCCTTATTCTTCACCTGCTTTTCAAAGTCAGTTCCGAATTCTTTATAAATTTTGGATAATTCTGAGCCTGTTCTCCCGGAATATTGAGACTTTAATCTCTTTACAGTTGCTTCATTATTTCCTTCAAAACTCTTTAAAAATGCTTTTCTCTGTATATAATCTGCAGTATCTATCGGTTTATAAATCTGGGCCATTCCCATGATTGAAAATAAGAAGTACCCCAATACAAAAAGTTTTCTGGTCATAGTTTTCATCAATTAAGAGCAAAAATAACTTATTTGCTGGTTCATTTTAAATTTTATAGCCAAATTATTCTAAATTTGTTGAAGACCCATTCATGAAAAAATGAGAATACTAAAGTATATGGTAGGTGGAGCGGCAGCAGGTGCAGCGGCGGCTTATTTTTTTGGATATGATTATTTATTTAGTGGTATTTCCAAAACCTACCTTAAAGGAAAGTTGAGCGCACACATTGATGACGGAGATCTTTTTCCCAGCAATCCTATTGTAACAGAAGAGCCCAGACTCTGGGAAGAGGATTCTGAATATAACAAAAAAGACTTACCTAAACATTTAGTTGAAAACTTAAAACACTCCAGAACAGCAGCTCTGGTGGTGATAAGAAATGGGAAAATTCTTCATGAACAATACTGGGATGGCTACAACCAGCTATCGCCAACCAATTCTTTTTCTATGGCAAAAGCAGTGACTGTGATGCTTTTGGGAAAAGCGCTGGAAGAAGGAATTATTCCGACTATCGATGAAAAACTTTCAGAATTTTATCCGGAATTTAAAAATAAACCTTTCGGAAATCAGGTTACTCTTAAAAATTTAGCTCAGATGGAAGCCGGATTAGACTGGAATGAAGACTACAACAATCCTTTTCTTCCCAATGCTAAAGCCTATTACGGAAAAAGCCTTGTAAAAGCTGTTTTTTCAAGAAAATTCAAGGAAGAACCAGGAGCCAGATTTGAATACCAAAGCGGCTCTACCCAACTTCTTGGTTTTGCTCTTCGAAAAGCATTGGATAAGCCATTGGCAAGTTATTTATCAGAAAAATTCTGGAGTCCTCTGGGAATGGAACAAAATGCCAAATGGAGTACAGATGATTATGGTATAGAAAAAGCCTATTGCTGTATTCATTCCAATGCAAGAGATTTTGCCAGACTCGGACAGCTGTTTCTGGATGACGGAAAAGTCGGATCTCATAAGATCCTTAATGCAGATTTCATTGAACAGATGAGAACTCCAACAGAAAAGTCTGAAAACATTTATGGAATGGGGCTTTGGATCAATCATGACAATCCTATCAAACATTATTATTTTCTGGGATTGCAGGGACAGTTTATCATTATGGTTCCTGAACACAATATGGTTATTGTAAAAACCGGAAGTTATTCCAACAACCCTAAAAATGACAGAGGAAGACCTGATCAGGTAAAATTCCTTGTGAATGAAATTGTACAATTATTCCAATAAACATGATGGAGAAGTATAGTTCTACAATTGATGCATATATTGAAAAATCACAGGATTTTGCAAAACCTATCCTGCATTACATCCGTGAAGCCGTTCATGAATTCTGTCCTGATGCCGAAGAAACGATGAAGTGGGGTTTTCCGCACTTTATCTATAAAGGGAAAAATCTTTGTGCCATGGCTTCTTTCAAACAGCATTGTACTTTTGGATTCTGGCTTGAAAGAGAAATGAAAACCATGCAGGAAATCACTCAGGATATTGAGAAAAATTCAATGTTCAGTTTAGGAAAAATTGCACAAATCGGGGATCTTCCCTCCAAACCTCAGCTGAAAAAAGCGATTAAGGAAGCCATGGAGCTTACGGATATGGGCGTTACCATGAAAAAAGCAGCTCCTTCCAAAACAGAAATGGAGGTTCCTGACTATTTTCAGGATGCCTTAAATACCCATCAGATTGCTCTTGACGTATTTTTGAAGGCTTCCCCATCTTTCCGAAAGGAATATATTACATGGATTGCAGATGCTAAAACAGAAGCTACGCGACATAAAAGAATGGATCAGGCTTTAGAATGGATCGCTGAGGGTAAAGGAAGAAACTGGAAATATGAAAAAAAATAGATATAAACTGCAGACGAGATATTCTTAATGAAATCTGAAGTTCGCTTCCGGTAATGTGTTTTTTTTCAGAAAGGCCTCATATTCCGGGGACAGTTTTGCGCGCCCAAAGGTATTTTCCCCGCTCATGCTTCCCAGTCTCACTTTATCTTTTCCAAATTTCCTGTTCATCGCATCCATAGCTTTCATCACAGGAAGGTGTTGGTTTTGAATATCTTCTTCGAAAAGGCTGATCTGTCTCTGATCTTCAGGCACAAAATCATTCACCATTACTCCTGCTCTCTTATAATGAAACCCTTCTCTGTAAACCGATTCAAAAAGCTCATTGACCACCCTTCCGATGAGAATGGACGAATTGGTAGGATTAGAAAGAATGCGGGTCACCGCATTTTTGTATTCAGGAAGATCTTTTCTGAACCGGTTGGTTTGTACAAAAACAGTGATCATTTTACAGCAGGTATTCTGCTTTCTTAATCTTTCCGAGCAATACATTCCAAAAGTCTCCACTCTTTCCCGTACTTCTTCTTTCTTTGTAAGCATCTGCATAAAACTTCGGGTAACCGCTATGGATTTTTTAGGAGAAGGAGCATCCAGTTCCAGCTGACGAATTCCCCTCAGTTCATGGATCATTCTTACTCCATGAATTCCCATAACTTTTCGAACCCACATTTCAGGTTTCTGAAGAAGATCCCATGCCTTGTATACCCCATTGTCATTCATTTTGGCAGCAAGCCTTCTCCCTATTCCCCATACGTCTCCTATATTGAGCCATTTCAAAGCTTTTTCAATTTTCTCAGGAGTATCCAGAATATACACTCCTTTAAATTTATCCGGAAATTCTTTTACGATTCTGTTTGCCACTTTACATAAAGTCTTGGTGGGCGCAATTCCTATACTTACAGGAATATTTTCTTTCTCATCAATCTCATTTCTGATCTTGAGACAATATTCATAAATATCAATGTACTTGAATCCCGTCAAATCAAGAAAAAGCTCATCAATACTGTAAACCTCATGATCAAGAACATACGATTTAGCGATATTAATAACCTGCTGGCTTTTGTAATTATACAGTTCAAATTTTGCTGAAAAGCTTTTTACATCATATTTCTGAAAAAGCTCTTTATATTTGAATGCAGGAGCAGCCATAGGAATCCCCAGATCCTTTGCCTCTTTGCTTCTGGACACAACACATCCATCGTTGTTGGATAATACCACAACGGGTTTGCCTTCAAGGTCAGGATCTAAAGTCCTTTCACACGAAACAAAAAAATTGTTACAATCTACCAGAGCATACATGACAATTGTATAGTAAAATTCTACACAAAATTATAGTTTTTAAAGAATAAAACAATCTTTTAAACCATAATTAACATCACATTTAACAATCTGAAAAACAAATGAATAAAATTTTTAAACACGACATGTTTTGTCGCATTAACGCTTTAATTTTGTTTTCAAAAACATTGATTGTGATACGGATTAAATCATCCGCAAACGTTCTTCCTCAAGATCCAGCTGGTAAAGCTGATGGCGGATAATTTCTTCATTCACGGAAATATCTTTATTCAATTCTGAAAGAAACTGCCTCTGACTTTCCAGCATTTCAAAAAAGATATCTTTGGTCTTTTCATTCATCCAGTCTGTATTATGAGTCTGTATTTTTTCCTCCCATTGTTTCAGCATTCTTTCTAATCCTGCATGGCTGTTCAGTTCATTTTCATGCTTATTTTTAAGAAAATGATAAACATGCTGTTTCAGTTGATGTTTTATTTCTTCCCTCGCCTTTTTATCTTTCTCTTCATCTGTAAAATCATCAAATACATGTCCGTATTTTATAAAGTAGGGCAAAGTAAGTCCTTGTACGAGTAAGGTAAGCAGAATCACAACGAAAGTAATAAAGAGGATAAGGTTTCTGTTGGGAAAAGGGAGTCCGTTTTCAAGGGTAATCGGAATGGCAAGTGCAGCAGCCAATGAGACAACACCTCTCATTCCCGTCCATCCCAGCATCAGAGGCATCAAGAGCTGCCTTCTGGCGGAGGAAGCACGAGGAGCTACACTCGGTCGGAAAATCAATGTAGCCAGCATGGCGGCATAAGAACTTATAATTCTGGCGGCAATCAGAATACCGGTCACCAACACTCCATATTGGATAGCAATTCTTAAAGGAATTCCTTCAGACCGCAGTCCTCCGACAATTTCAGGAAGTTCGAGTCCTATTATTAAGAATACAATACCATTCAGAATAAATACAAAGCTTTGCCATACGCTATATCCCATAATACGGCTGGTACTGTTTAAAAATATCAATCTTTTACCTGACATATACAGCCCTCCGCAAACTACAGCCAACACCCCGGAAGAATGAAACTGTTCTGCAATCCAATACATAAGATAAGGTTCAATAAGTGTGAGTGCAATATCTGAAGAAGCTTCTGTAGGAAGTCTTTTGTGAGCCTGTACAAAAATCCATGCCACTAGTAACCCGATTCCTGCCCCGCCTATTACCATCCATAAAAAATCCAGCGAAGCTTCCTGCCATATAAACTGTCCTGTTCCTACAGCAATTAAAGCAAAACGGAATATAATGAGTGAAGATGCATCATTCAGCAAACTTTCTCCTTCCAGAATAGCAGATGTAGTAGATGGTATCTTTACAAACTTCATAATGGCTCCTGTACTCACGGCATCCGGTGGAGATACGATGCCTCCCAGCAAAAACCCGAGAGCAAGTGTAAATCCGGGTATAAAATAATTAGCCGTCACTGCTACTGCCAGTGCCGTAAAAAATACTACCAAAAAAGCAAAGCTTCCGATAATACGCCACCATCGTTTCATTTCTTTAAAGGAAATTGACCATGCTGCTTCAAATAAAAGAGGAGGTAAAAAGATAAAAAAAATAAGATCGGGATTGATCTTTACAACCGGAAGACCTGGCACAAAACTGACCAGCAATCCGAATACAACGAGCAAAATAGGGTAAGCAATTTTTAGCTTTGCAGCCCACATATTGAGCAGCACAATGGCCACAATCATGGCTAATAAAAAAGGTAGGATAGTATGCATTAGTATTGTGTTTTATCCGTCATATTTACTACTTCTATTTGATTTTTAAAAATTTAAAAGCAAATTTTCTCATTTTTTTGTGTATAGATTAATTTAAGCATTTCTGAATATGTCTCCCTTTTATGTTTTCATCCTCTGATAGAATGTTATATAATTTTAATCAAAATTCAAATAAAACACGTCAAGTTTCGTCGCATCCGCGCTATACTTTTGTCCTGTAACAAAATAAGAAATATGGACAAAGTAACCTTAGAAAGAATTCAGAAGCTTCACCCGTTGGTAAGAGATGAAGTGAAGCAAATTATACAGGAATGTGATGAAGCACTTACCGGAAGAGCCAAATTACGGATCACTCAGGGATTAAGATCTTTTGAAGAGCAGGAAAAGCTGTATGCAATCGGAAGAATTACTTCAGGAAAAAAAGTAACCAATGCAAAGGCAGGACAAAGTATTCACAATTATGGACTGGCAGTAGACATCTGTCTTATGATTGACGGGAAAACAGCAAGTTGGGATACGGCAAAAGACTGGGATAATGACAACGTTGCAGACTGGTACGAATGTGTAAAAATATTTGCCCGCCACGGCTGGGATTGGGGTGGAAACTGGAAAACATTTAAAGATCTTCCCCACTTTGAAAAAAAGAACATCCCTTCTAAAAAAGGACCTGTAAAAACCAGCTGGAGAAAGCTTTTGAAGATGCCAAAAGACCAGCAGAATTACGTTGTTTTTTAGTGTTATTTATTTGAAATTAAATTTAATACGACACGTTCTGTCGCTTCCCCAGCCTACCTTTGCTTTATAAGAAAACAACGAAAAAAGCAATGAAATCTAAGTATGGAATCTCAATATTTTTTGATTATTCAACGGATTCTGTAGATTTAAGATTGCATGTGTCCTTTTAAAAAACCATTAAAAATATCACATGAAAAAGACAACCATTCTTTCTTTGGACGGAGGTGGAATAAGGGGAATCGTAACCTGCATTATTCTGCGTTACATAGAAGAACAGCTCCAGTATTATGATAAGCCGGCTGCCAAGTTGGGAGACTATTTTGATCTGGTGGCCGGCAGCAGTACCGGAGGTCTGATTGCTTCTATTATTCTCTCTCCTGATGAAACCCGAAAAGCAAAATATTCTATTCAAAAAGGGTTGGAATTATATGCTGAAAAGGGTGGCGACATTTTCCAGGTTTCCTTTTGGGAAAAACTGGTCAATCCATTCGGATTATTGAATGAAAAAATTTCCCAGGAAGCTCTTGAAAAAAACTTAAATGACTTTTTTGGAAATCTAGAATTAAAAGAATTCATAAAACCATGTTTAATAACGAGTTATGATATTGAAAACAGAAGAGCAAAACTTTTCAACTCCTGGAAAGCCCACCTCAGCACAGACAATTTCTTTGTAAGAGATATCTGCAGAGCGACTTCAGCGGCTCCCACTTATTTTAGTCCGGTGCAGATCAAATCTATGTATGGACAGATCTTCAGCCTGATTGACGGTGGAATGTTTGCGAATAATCCTGCACTCTGCGCCTATGCTGAAGCAAGAAAGATCCCTTTTGCAGAAGTTTTAAAAAACCATCAGAAAGCCAACCATCCAAGTGTAAACGATATGATCATCGTCTCTATCGGAACAGGAATTGAAGCAAGACCTTACTCTTTTAAAAGACTGGAAAAAGCAGGAAAAATTGGCTGGGTAGGCCCAATCGTTGACATTTTGATGTCTGCCAACGCAGAAACTGTAGATTATCAGCTGGAACAGATGTTTCAGACTCTGGGCCTTAGAAATCAAAAAAACTATTACCGTTTGAATCCTTCATTGAAAAATGCTTCTCCCGCCATGGATAATGTAAGAAGATCCAATATTGAGAATCTGATACAAGCCGGATTGAGCTATATTGATGATAACAGAGAAACATTAAACCAAATTGTTCAGAAGCTCATCAAAAATAAAATATAAGCTTTTAACCTTATAAAGACCCAATATAAGCTTTAAAAATTATATTTTAAAATTGGAAAATCTTTTTTAAACACGTCAAGTTTTGTCGTTTCACCCGATTACCTTTGGAGTATCAAAAAAGACACAGACAACAATCCTTAAAAACTTTTATAAAGCATTTGAATTCAACATTTCCCTATGCTGAACAGCCTGAAATATGTTCAAAAAATTATAACCAACACCTTATCACACAAAACATGGAAACACCAGATCACAATACAGATATACTCATCGATGAAGATCTCTATACGATAGAATGGAGCGATATCGAAAATGCTGAGATGGATTATGAAAACTATCTCAATGACATTGAAAACTTCTTCAGAGAAGATTTTGAAAAAGGAATACCTGAAGAAGATGTTTTTTAAATAAATTTAAAAAACACGACAAGTTCTGACGCTGTCCGCCATTACCTTTGAAATCTCTATAACACACGCACAGCCATCTCATTAAATAGTCTCAACACCTTTGAATTCACCATTCACAAAATGCTGGACAGCCAGAACTATGTCTGAAAATACAGGATAAAAATGGAAACTCCGCCATCCATAAAAGGAGAAAAAATGAATTTATTAACCTACAAATCACACAAAATTTTATGAAAACAAAAGAAGAATTAAAACTCTATTTCGAAAATGGAGATATCCCAAAACAGGAAGACTTTTGGGAATGGCAGGACGCTTACTGGCATAAAGACGAGAAAATTGCTCAAAGCTCTATTGAAAGCATTGAAAAAGTAATACCATTTTTCACAAATGACAATGAACTTCTTGGCTCAGCATTAGTAATTACGATTCCATCTAATACCAAAAAAATTATTAATGGCGCTTACTCCTTTTCAGGAATGTCTTATCAGATTGTGAAGGTAAACCTCAACGAAGGACTTGAGGTGATTGGACCTTCTGCTTTTAATCAGCAAAACATTAAAAGCGTCCGCACACCCTCAACCCTTCAGGTTATTGAAAACAATGCTTTTGGCCAACAAGCTAATATGATTAATGGATCTGATTCAATAGAAGAAATTGTTTTAAATGAAGGTTTAATTAGTATTGGAGATTATGCTTTTAACTGCCTCAGAGCAACTGTTATCAAAGACTTATACATTCCAAGCACAGTAACATCTGTTGGACAAAATGCATTTGCCATTCCTTCCCTTAAGAATGTTTCAGCGCCTACAGGATTAGATCTAAGTAAGGCAGGTATTCCGTCAACAGCTACAATCACCTATAGATAAACTCAACATGAAAACAAAACAAGAATTAAAAAAATATTTCGAAAACGGAGATATTCCGGTACAGGAGGAATTCTGGGAGTGGCATGATTCATACTGGCACAAAGATGAAAAGATTCCTGCAGATCAATTAGATTATGATCTGTCTAAAAAAGCAGATGTAAACGCTTCCAATATAAGCCAACAGGATGCTCAGCTTTGGAAAGAAAAAATTGAAACTCAGACAGCTATTCAGTCGCCACAACTAAATGGGAATGTCTTAACGGTATTTTATACGGGTGAGAATGGTGTCCAGCAAAGTAAATCCGTAGATTTAAGCAGTTTGGTAACCCGTGATATCAGCATTGAAAACGCGGTATATGATGCCTCTCAAAATATTATTACCATTACCCAAAATGACGGATCAGCCTTTCACATCAATCTCTCGGAATTCAGCATCATTCCAACGACCAATGCTGATGGAAGTGTAACATTATCACAGGAAGGACAGGAAAAAATCACTGTAAAAAAAGTAGCTGTAACAGGAAGTTACAACGATCTTTCCGATAAGCCAACTTTTAGCGGAAATGATAATTTGCAGAATGTCATCGACAGAGGTAACGGAACAACCAAACCTATTATTTTTCAGCCAAGCCAGGGCAGAGCGGGCGAAATAAACTTCAGTCCTACCACTTATTCCTTTTGGTTTGGAAATTTGAATACGGATCATACCGGAGCTTACGGACTAGGCATTGGTTATAATACATTATCAAAATTAACCACAGGAGCAAATAACGTAGCTCTCGGTTCTTACTCTTTAAATGAAACCACCACAGGAAGATGGAATACCGCAACAGGTGTTTCAAGCGGAGCTAAACTTACAACGGGTAATTTCAATGCTTTTTTCGGAACACAAGCGGGAACTGAAACAACAACAGGAAATGGAAATACGTACATCGGAGATGAGGCAGGAAACAAAAATATTGCCGGAACCAATAACACTGCGCTCGGTCTTGGAGCCGCCTATTCCTTAACTAATGGAACCCAGAATACCTTTTTAGGTGCTTTTGCGGGAAATATTCATGGAAAAGTGACAACTTCAGGCGCATGGGGATCTAATACTTTTGTTGGATATAACGCAGCTTCCACTACGCATGCTATGGGAGTTTGGGGTGATAACAATGTCGTTATCGGCTGTAATGCACCGTTAGGAGGTTCAACATTCAACAAGTTGGTTATTGAATCCAATCCGGTAGCAAGACGTCATGATTTTGTAACCCCTTTAATTGGTGGAGATTTTGCCACAAGAACATTGGATTTTGATGCTGTAATCAGTGCAAAAAGAACTCCACTGGCCGATAACACCTATACAAAAGTAGCGGTTCTGAATGCCGGTAATGTATTGGGATATAAAAACCTTTCCGACTTCCAAAACTGCATTCCTCTCACAGGAACAGAAGTGAACAATCCCGTATCCGGTCATATTCAGTTTGAGAATGCCGAAGCACCGGAAATTGAATCTCTTCTTTATAAAATTAATACCCAGGAAGGAATTAAAAACCAGGTAGGTTTCTTTCCAAGCGGAGTTTTGATCACATCAGGCAGTATAGATAATTCTATACAATCAAATTTAGATGTCAGTAAAGATTACGGTGTATTGGCAAGAGCTTATGGCGCAAAACTTAGTTTAAGTAATGCCGGAGCCTCTTTAACGAGTTTTACCGATCATTCTGACGGAAAAGGAATCATGGTAAGCAATTATCCAGATGAACCTGTTATGGTAGAACATCAGGTATCAAATGCCAGAGGATTAAGTTCTAAAACTTATTTTGGAGACAACGCACAGGAAAATGATTACATCCAGAAACAATATGCAGACAAACAGCATTCCTACAGCACCAAAGAAGAACTGACAGGCGGAAAATGGATCAATGGCAAACCTGTTTATAAAAAAACATTATATCTGGATCAGATTCCAAGAACAGGTGAAATCGACTTAAGATCTGAATTCCCGGATCTTGAAACCATCATCTCTAATGAAATGTTTACAGAATGGTATGATCTTAAAGCTGCATTTGCAGGTAACCAATGGCGAACAAAAGCCTACATCACGATCGAAAGAGAAAGAGCAATTATTGAACTACTAAATGTGCCTGATTATGATTATTCTCTTATCAACTCGTTTACTCTAACACTTGAATACACCAAAAAATAAAAACAAAATGCCAACAAACGATACATCAACAGCAAAATCCGCATTTACTGTCGGAAAATCCTTAATAGGAGAAGGAATTATTAATTATAAAGAAACAAACCCTATGAATACAACCAATAACGCATCACAATCACTTTTCAGATTTGTAAGTCTGAGAAACCCGCAATTAACAGAAATTAAAGACAAAAACTTAGGATTTATCCACAGACCTAAAGGAGTAACCGGTGTTTTTGATACAGCAGTAGTTGGAAGACCTGCCAAAACTTTAAAATTTACAGCCATGAAAAGGGCTGCCGGTGAGTTTAACAATTCCGGATTCGAAAGCGAGAAGAAAATCGAAGAAGGAGCATTTAAAGACCTTCTGATGATCGGAAGAAAGCTTTCTAAAAAAGAAACATTAGAAAGCGCTGACTGGAATTTGGTTACGGATTATTACAAAAGCCTTATTAACACTAACAGACAGCTAAACGCAGAAGGAATTGCTATATTTTCCCAGCTTTGGAATAATTATATTTATCAGATTGTTACCCAGGGAGATTTCTATATTAAAGAAGCCATCAGCCACATTTTAATGGCTATTCAGCTTGGTTTTGCCAGCAACCAGGACCTTACAGATCAGGAAATCATCAAAATTAATGGAGAAAAACCATTGGAGAAGGCAATGGATGGAAAAATTATACTCCCTACCATTCTATTTTCAGAGGATACAGAAACGGCATCTTTAGTTTCTGCGAGAGCTGAAGGTTCTGAACCGGCTTTGGCAGCGAGAACGGTTCAAAGATTAGAGTCTGAAGCAAGAGCTTCTTTTATATCCAGCAAAGCGATCCACAGAAAGGAATCTCTAAACACACTGAATTCCGAACTGGAAAAGCTTCAGAAAAAGTTCCATAAATCCAGACATCAGGCCTACCAGGATGAGTATTCCAGATATATGGCAGAAAACAAAGAACGTTTGGAACTGTATGACAGAAAGCTGGCAGAAGTAGACAGTAAAATCACTCCGGACATGTCTGAAGAAGAAAAAGAACGTCTTTACAGCACTTTGAAAGAATATGAAGTTGCTCCTTTCGTATTTACGTACAAAAATGAAATCAATTTGGAAGATTTGCAGGCAAAGCTTTCTCCGGAATCTTTCGACCTTTTTGTAGAACTTTTCGGTGAATCCACAACCAGCTTAACTTCTGTGGCAGAAGATACAGACAGCCTTCAGATCCTTTCGCATGACACCTTAAGAATGGGTGCTCAGACCATTGTTCTCGATGATGAGATTGAAAGCTATGCTGATGCTTTACTGGTTGTAAGAAACAATATATCTTCTTCCATGGAGACCGCACTTCAAAATAGTCCTCTTCCGGAACAGCAGTATGCCAATATCGGCGGAGCTTCAATACCTCTTATTCAGAATACAGCCAGAACACCGATGGCATACAGCTTATATGCTCACAGTGCTTACGTAGTAGCAGGCAGCAGAGGATTTGTTAATTTTTCTTTTGAAGTTGAAGATGTTTCGTGGAGCGTTGCCAATGCTAAAATTACGGCTACAACAGATGCTGCCGGAACTTTCGAAGAAAATTACAGCAATATTTCTGTAGTTGATAATAAAATTACCTTACCTGCGGCTTTGGTAAACAGATTCAGAACCAGCTTTAGTTTCAAAATAGAAATTATTTTTGATAACGGAAGCCATGCTTATGGAGAGATTGCCACACAATATCTGAAAGAAGACTTAAACCTTACCGGAATGCTGACTCTGAAGCGTGCAGCAGTGGAAAACCCGGGTACACCTGAACCAGGTACAACCCAAAAACGTAAAAATTTCGGGATCAAAAGATTGGGAGTAGCAGATTATATGAAAGTCGTGCAAAGTGTTCATGCTTATGTTCCGGGAGAAGTGTCCAATATTGAGAACGTCATGGCAAGCGAATTGAGACATAAGTCTTCCGTTTCCAGAGAATACTCTGAAATTACCGATACAACTTCCAAATCTCAGGAAACAGAGAAGATGTCAGACACTTCCAAAACTTCCAGAACGGATATGCAGACCGAAGTTGCGAAAGAAATTGAAAAGCAGCAGAGTATTTCTGCCTACACAAGATTCAGTTATGGAAATGACAGTGCCATGAAGTTTGAAATCGGTGCAGACTATGCCAATAATACGGCACAGCACGACAGTACAAGACAGGCTGTGATGAAATCTCAGGAAATCACGGAAAGAGCAATGGAAAGAGTTCTTACTAAAATTTCAGAAGAAAGAGTACAGAAAATCATCAAAGAATATACGGAAACCAATGTTCATGAATATGATAACAGAGGAAAGGTAACCAACACTGATAATGCTGAAGCTGCACAGCCTAAACACATTACCGGAGTTTACAGATGGATCGACAAGAAAATGAAAAACCAGATCTACAACTATGGTAAGCGTACAATGTTTGAATTTATGGTTCCTGAACCTTCAAGATTACACCGTCTGGCTCTTACTGTTGCCAAAGCTCAGGTGCTTAAGGCTCCTGTAGATCCAAGAAAAGCACCGGAACCATGGTTAATGGCAGATCCAAAATCTGCAACGATTGTACAGATCCAGCATTGGGCACAGGAATATGGAGTAACTTTAGAAGCTTTCCCGGAAGCAACCAAACAGGTTATTCATACAGCTTCAGCTGTTCATAGTCAAAATGATGATTTTGGAATTGACTATACACAGTTTACCATCCCGGACAATTATGCCGGAAAAAATGCAAGTTTCAATTGCGTATCAACAAGAAACAGAGGTGGTGGATGGTCAGGATCCCGTTATTCTGAAGTATTCTTCTCTAATTTTAAAGGAGACATGATTGGACGTTCTGAACGTGGTGGAGACCTTGTTTTTGGCGAAGCATCATCTGGCTTCAATATCACAGGTAATGTATCTTTCCAGGTGAAGGGACACAACGTAAGAAGTTATACCATCAAAGTAGTGGTAAACTGTGAGCTGAGCGATGTCTTTATCAACAAATGGAAAACAGACAGTTTTAACGACATTATTAAAGCCTATGAAGCTGCTTATGCCAAATTCCAGGAAGATCAGGCAAAGCTGGATGCAGAACAGAAAGAAAAAGAAGCCCAGCTTAAAGAAAGACAGGATACTTTCTACCGTTATATGGAACATGATGTATTAAAGCACAACTGTATCGCTTATTTATTACAGGATTACCTTTATACATTAGGCCAGGAAACAACCAACGGTGCTGATGAGAAAACAACCATGGATAATTTCCAGGTATACCTGAATGAAAATCTGGACAGATATACAGCCCTTGCCAAGTTTATGGAGCAGGCATTCGAATGGGAAATCATGGATTATACCTTCTATCCATACTATTGGGCTAACCGTAAGAGCTGGCAGGAATTCTATATCAGCGAAAGTATGGACCCATTGTTCAGAAGTTTCCTGCAGGCAGGTATGGCAAGAATTATCGTTACCGTAAAACCAGGTTTCGAAGCAGCTGTTCAGTTCTTCCTTGAAACAGGACTAATATGGAATGGCGGTTCTGTTCCGGTAATCGGAGACCCAATGTACATGAGTATCGTGGACGAAATGAGACAGCCTACCGGAGAACCTCAGGGTAAATACTGGATTACCAGAATCCCTACTACATTGACGATCCTTCAGGATAAATCTACGGGGCTTCCTGTGGATCACCCGCTTCCTATCTTCCCTGAAGATGATCCGAAGAACTGTGAAAATCCAAAAGAACTGGAGTTTGAAACAAGCTTCTCTTTGGATAAGGATGTGCAATTGCAGCATAGTGACAAACCTACAACATTGCCAAGTACAATTATAAAACCTGTATAAAAGTATAAAACTTTGTTTTGAAAGTGGTGGGAAACCACCGCTTTCTTTTTTATTAATTTTTAAAATTCACAAAAAATGAAAACAGGAAATATAGGAATAAGAAACCTTGTGGATATTGGTGTTGCTGATATTGATGTGTATGGAGCGGATAAAAGGAAACTTCAATCCTATAGCCGTACCGAAAAAGTAAAACTCCGAATTGGTGTGTTTTTTGACGGAACAGGGAATAATAGGTATAATTCGGATGCAGTTTATTACAATCCCAAATATAATCCTAATTACAAACCTAAACCTTATAATCACCCATTACAAGAAGATGAAGTACACAAAATTAAAGGCTTTAAAAGTTTTGTGATAGAATCCGGGAGCAGCTATTGGAATTCTTACTCCAACATCTCATTACTGCACGATTTATATGAGGAAAAAAAAGACAGAAGTAAGGAACAAAACCCAAAATTTCAAGAACTTCAATTAAAAGTTTACATACAGGGTATTGGAACTTTACGGGATGAAGAAGATGATAAATTAGGTTCTGGTATGGGGGAAGGAGACCGTGGCGTTATCTCCAGAGTAGAACAGGCGTGTCAAGATATAGCAGATAAGATAGACGCTGCTTTTAAGAGTATAGCAAAGCAAAAACCTTTAGAGATTGTATCCATTCAGTTTGATGTTTTTGGTTTTAGCCGTGGTGCAGCAGCAGCAAGACATTTCTGCAACGAGGTGCTGAAAACAGGAAAAGACAAAAACCCAGGAAGCGGAGGTAATATGCCTATTACCGATCTTAAACGTCCAAGCATTAAAAAATATGAAAAAACAAAGGACAGCCTTCCAAGCATTAAGCAGTACAAAAGAGAGGCGTATAGGATTGAAAAGGATAATACAAGAGTGGTGCAACGTTTCAATGCACCTGAAAGAGACGTCTTTATAGGCGGGAAATTGGGAGATTTTCTCCAAAAAAAGAAAATTAATTACCCCAAATATAACGTAAATGTAGAATTTTTAGGTTTGTTTGATACGGTAATTTCTCAGATGCTTGAAAGGAAGGGAATTATAGATGGTGCAAGAAATCCAATTACTAAAATACTGGCAACAACTCTAAGTCCATTATGGTTAAAGCCCATTGTAGGCGCAGGTGTAGAAGCAATAAGTTTGATAAAAAAAGTAAACCCAAATCTTTCCAACCCACATATTAAGAAAATTTTGCAACTAAAAGCCCAAACTGAGTGGCGAGATAATTTCCCTATTACCCCAATAGGAAGTATCTCTAGTACTACTCATGCTAAAGAATTGGGGGTTTTGGGAGCACATTCGGATGTAGGAGGTGCGTACTGGCAGACCAAAAAAGAGCTTACCACATTACATTTTTTCGATTTAGGGGTTGATGCCAGTGCTTCTGAAAAGCAAAAACTAGAGCAACAAAAAGAATTATTGCGTAACTGGTATATCTCTCAAAAGCTTTGCCCAGACGATCAATCTAAATTTTATTGGGAAACCAAACATCATGTACATGCTTTTGAGGGCATGGGGAGTGATGCAGATGGAGAGAAAGACGAGCTGTTACCTGAAAATTTTATGGGAAATGCTACCCAAAAAACAGTGGGCAACTGGACGTATTTATTAAAAGGCTACCACCACAAACTCGTCTCTAAACGTCCGCTAAATAACAAACTTTCTTTGGTGTATATGAATGTGATGAAGTACATTGCCTCCACCTATGCTGATGTGCCGTTTTTAGAACCACTTGATAAAAGGTTAAAGCCACCACCTTTTCATCCCGAAGAATATATTTATCCGGAAGGAGATGGAAAGGAAAAAGATTTGAAAACATATTATAATTTATTAAAAGAAGTGGCTGAACATGGTTGGATAAACAAAGAAGGAAAAATAGTTACCTATCCTCAGCATTTTGATGAAAAAGGCTATTATAATCTTTCGGCTGAAATGAATAATTATATTATGGAAGATTTTGTACATTTATCAGCAAACTTCAATGCACCTTTAGCAGATGCATTAGATCATTATAATTTTGCCTATGCCAATGTACCACATTTTACAGATGAAAGAGAGTTTAAAAATCCGCCTTATAAAAGGGACTCCTACACTCCTGTTTTGGATGCTTATGATAAGTCTTAGTCTGTTACAGTCTTGCAACAAAAATAAATACCGCTGGGAGGCGGGTATTTCGGCTCCCAGTTATTATCCTGCGGCGGATGTTAGAGTTGGTTTTGATAACGCAGGAAATGGCAGTCTTACTAGTTTTGATCCCGGTTGGGGACAGACCTATGGAGCGGTAGTTGGAGAAAAATGGAAAGATGCTCCAAAAGAGGTTTCCATACACTACAATAGTGGGGCAGAAAATTATACCTACGATGGAAAAATTTCACTTCCACAAGAAAAGATAAGGGATTTATTTAATGAATATAATCTTGATGACGAAGACAATTTAGGGCATTTGGTGGTAGGGATGGCTCCAGGTGGTTGGATTCGGGTTTGGTTTCAAGCTCTTGATAAAAAAGCAGATGATTATGTAAATATAGAAGTGGCAAAGGCGAGACTAAAAGGAAGTTATGATGATACCGCTGATGTGCGATATAAAACTAAAAACTTTGAAAATTGGGGTAAATATTACACCTATTGGCAACTCCATGGTATTCCTTATGAAGCTTGGGCTGAAAATGAAAAGGAGTATAATATAATTTTTGATTTCGATAAACCTAATCCTAAAAATGAGGTTACTGATCCTCAATATTCTTCTTTAGATGGCACACTATATTACAGAACACCCGTTGATAGTCTATTAAAAAGGAAACTACCTGTTGACCTTGTTGCTGTTTGGAAATCCAAAAACAGCAATATTTATTATGATACCCATGTAACATTTCCTAAAAATTTTTCAAAAATTATTGAAGATAGAAAATTAAGTAAAGTTGTTCTTTCCTTACAAATAGAAGAAGATGACCAATATGGAGTTATCTATCTTATTGGAGATAAAGGTGAAGAAAAATTATTACGTTTTAAAACTTATCCTTCGAAGGATAAAATTTTAGGAAACAGTGATTTTTCTCAAGAAGTAGAGTACTTCATTCAGTAGTTATACCGATGAAAAAGATTTTAAACATCCGCCTTATAAAAGGGACTCCTACACTCCTGTTTTGGATGCTTATGATAAGTCTTAGTCTTTTACAGTCTTGCAACAAAAATAAATACCGCTGGGAGGCGGGTATTTCGGCTCCCAGCTATTATCCTGCGGCGGATGTTAGAGTTGGTTTTGATAACGCAGGAAATGGCAGTCTTACTAGTTTTGATCCCGGTTGGGGACAGACCTATGGAGCGGTAGTTGGAGAAAAATGGAAAGATGCTCCAAAAGAGGTTTCCATACACTACAATAGTGGGGCAGAAAATTATACCTACGATGGAAAAATTTCACTTCCACAAGAAAAGATAAGGGATTTATTTAATGAATATAATCTTGATGACGAAGACAATTTAGGGCATTTGGTGGTAGGGATGGCTCCAGGTGGTTGGATTCGGGTTTGGTTTCAAGCTCTTGATAAAAAAACAGATGATTATGTAAATATAGAAGTGGCAAAGGCGAGACTAAAAGGAAGTTATGATGATACCGCTGATGTGCGATATAAAACTAAAAACTTTGAAAATTGGGGTAAATATTACACTTATTGGCAACTCCATGGTATTCCTTATGAAGCTTGGGCTGAAAATGAAAAGGAATATAATATAATTTTTGATTTTAACAGACCTAATCATCGTGAGGTAGGGTTTAGTTTTACTTCTTTAGATGGAACACTTGAACAAGGAATAGGGATATATAAAAAATTTCGCAGAAAATTACCTGTTGAGTTTGAATTAGGTTGGCGTGATAAAGCAAAAGAAACTTTCTATTGTTCCAAATTTACAATGCCAAAAAAATTTAAAAGCTTTGTAGAAAAAAGAGGACTTAATGCAATTATTTTTAAGTTAGAGATTGATGATAATGATCAAGATGCAACGCTTTATTTAGTTACCAATAATACAAAAGAAAAAATACTGCGTTTTAGAAATAAAATTCCAACAGCAGAAGAGAAAAAAAACAATGATTATGCTTATGCTACAGAAGTAGAGTATTTTATCCCTTAATTTTGATGAAAAAGAGTTTAAAAATCCGCCCTATAAAAGGGACTCTTACACTCCTGTTTTGGACGCTTATGATAAGTCTTAGTCTGTTACAATCTTGCAATAAAAATAAATACTGCTGGGAGCCGGGCATTTCGGCTCCCAGCTATTATCCTGTAGGAGGTGTGAAAGTGGATTTTGGAAATGCAGGACATGGAAGCCTTACCAATATTTGCTAATATTCAAAAAGTTAAAAATGATGTAACTTATGATGCCCTAAGTATAAAAAAAGGTCTACTAATGGGATTTATATCAAAAAGTATTAATAATAAAATTGGATATCATGTCTTTTATACAACATATTCAGATGATTTCCATGTTCAAACATTAATTATTGATAATACTAATCCATGTAATGCAACTTACAGAATTGTCGACCAACATGGTGAAACATCGTCAAATGGTAAATTGTCTGATATTGAAAATGGATTTAAAGATCAATCTAGCTGGACATATGTAAATTTTTATTTAAATAGTAATAAACAAACTTTAACTAAAACGATATCATCAATATGGAAAATTCAAAGAAATTAATCTTATTAGCCCTTTCATTTATAATTTTTTCATGTGAGAAAAATTTGAAAGATTGTCAAAATTGTGAGACAACTAAAGACAGTTTAATCTTTGTTAATAAGGATCAAAATGAAATTTATTTCAGAACTAAAAACATTGAACGTCATCCTAAGTTAGAAAAAAAATTACACGCAAATAATTATTATGAATTTTATAATACTGTAAATATATATTCTTTAAATAAAGATGTAAGTTTAAAAGAAATTATAAACATTGAATCTTTCAGAAAAATTAATAATTTTTATTTTGAAGACAATAAATTTATTTATTTTGTTCCTCAAAATCCAACTGGTAATTATTTTAATATTTTAGATAAAAAACAAAATATTAAGTTTAGTAAAAATAAAGATACCATCTATAGTCGATATGGAGTTTTTTATAATGGAATTCTACTTAATAAAACTTCGCTAAGAAAATAAGAAAAATTATAATTTGTTGCTTGTTTTAACTTTAATGGTGTGTAAATGCGGAAGCAAAGAACAGTTCCAATAAATAATGAATGAACAGAAAAAGGATGAACTTTTATCAACAATCATTAAGCCACAGTATATCTGTGGCTTTACTATTTCTTCATATAAACTTGACAAAAAAATAAAACACGACACGTTTTGTCGCATTAACCGCATATATTTGTCTTATAAAACTTTACCATGAACGCAGCGTTGCTGCACCCTAAAAATAGAGAAATGAAGAAAGATTTTTATCTGACAAGGTATGCCTTAATAATTAAAAGACTAGAAAGTTCTCCGGCTACCTATTCACAGCTGGAGGACTATCTTTTAAACTCATTTGAATTCCAGGATGCAGGAATCAAGAGCTACTCTATCCGTACCCTGCAGAGGGATATCCGGGAGATTTCCGATCTTTTCAACCTTTCCATCCACAACAAGAAAAAAGGAGACAATCGATACTACATCGAGAGTCGCCCCATTATGGAAGTGGATGAATACAATCAGAAACTGCTTGAATCTTTTCAGGTGAGTAACGCCATGAATACCCACCCCGATTTTTCAGATTTTATCTTCTTCGAAAGCCGTAAACCCACCGGTGTAGAACATTTCTATGACCTGTTCTTCGCCATCCGTAATAAAAGGGTTGTAAGTTTTGAACACTACAATTACAAAAATAAGCTGATGACCTCCCGAAAAGTGCATCCTTTGGCTTTAAAAGAATCCAAAGACCGATGGTATCTTATTGCCATTGATACAAAAGATAAAGTTTTAAAATCTTTCGGGCTGGATAGAATCAACTATCTGGATGTATCCAAAAATCAGTTCAGAGAAAAGTACAAATACAACTTCAGGGAGCATTTCAAAAATGCATTCGGGGTGATGAACCTGACAGAACAGAATCCACAGAACATTGTATTGAAATGCAGCCGCCACCAGGGAGAATATATCAGAAGTTTTCCGCTTCACCAGTCACAGAAAGAAACCAAAGAAACTCCGGAAGAGATCTATTTTGAGTTCTTCCTCCACCCTACTTATGATTTTATGCAGGAGATTCTTTCTTATGGAAAGGAAGTAACCGTTCTGGAACCGAAAGGTTTAGTTGATGACATCCGCAATCATTTGCAGGAATCTTTGAACCGTTATCTTGAAAGCTGATCATCAGGAATATATTCCATATTTTTTGTTATATTTACATAAATATACCTTTATTGAAAACTTTATTCATTGGCATCAGCTGCTTTATCTCTTCCTTTTTTCTCGCCCAGCAGAAAGAAGAGTTCAGGCTTGTAAAGAGTTATTATAACCAGCACAGAAATATGCTGAATAAAGAGTTTAAAAAGAAATTTGATGCCGAATCCAATACGGTAAAAAAAGCAGCGATAAAAGGAGACTTCCTTTTTTTCATGAAAAAAATGGACAGCATTGAAAACAATGCTCTGATCGGAGCTTTATTAAAAGTCAGAAATCTGGAAGACCTTCAAACCATCAAAAACACCACATTCACCTCATCTGAAAAGTTTGCAGATGCCGAAAAAATCGCAGATTATCCCGGAGGCATCAATTCTTTGAGGCAGGAAGTTGCCAATCTGCTGTACGTAGACGGGGTATATTCTGAAGAAAAGATGGTAAAAACAGATGTCGCTTTTATTGTAGAAAAAGATGGAACTGTCAGCAATGTTCATGCGCAGGGAAATAATTTCACCTTCAACAGGCAGGCAGAAATAGCCCTGTATTCTCTGACCGAAAAATTTTCTCCGGCAATGCTGAAAGGCGATCCTACTATTTACCGTTTTAAACTTCCTTTAACTTTAACGATAACGGATTAATGAAAAAGTATTTCAGCTTATTTCTGTTTTTTGCACTTAATTTTTATTTTTCACAGCAGACAGAAGGCCTCAGAATTATTAAGGCAAAATACGATATTCAGATTCAGAATATAGAAAATAATTATGCAGATGCGATTAAAGGTACGAACAGAGTTGAATGCAGAGTCTATTTTATTATAGAAAAAGACGGAAGTATTACTTCTGTAAAAGCCTCTGGCAGCAATGAACAATTTAACAGGCAAGCTGAACTCTGTGTATTACTCACGGAAACCCGCAACCAGAAACGGACAGCCGGAAAGGGCTTTTATGAACGTTCCATTAGCATTAAACTTTGATTAAATAGATGTTTACAGACGAATATTACATGAAAATGGCTCTACAGGAGGCAGAAACCGCTTTAGAAAAAGATGAGGTTCCTATCGGATGCGTGGTGGTTTCAAACAACAGAATTATTGCAAGAGCCCATAATCTCACCGAAACACTGAATGATGTTACAGCCCACGCAGAAATGCAGGCCATCACCTCCGCAGCCAACTTCCTGGGAGGAAAATATTTAAAAGACTGTACGCTGTATGTTACGATGGAACCTTGCGTCATGTGTTCAGGCGCACTTTCCTGGTCTCAAATCTCGAAAGTAGTGATTGGAGCACGGGATGAACAAAGAGGTTTTATCAATAAACATCTTTCTCTCCACCCGAAAACAGAAGTTATTACGGGAATCATGGAAGCGGAATGCTCTTCTATTGTTAAAGAATTCTTTAAAAGTAAAAGATAATTAAAAACAAAAGCCAGAGGATATTAATATTTTCTGGCTTTCAATTTTATAACCACAAATGCCTTATATTCAGCCTTTTAAGATGCAATATCTCACCAGATCAAAATATTCTCCGTCCTTTTTCACTTCTTTTATGAGAACAGCCTCCTGCTCCATTCCTATCTTCTCCATAATTCTTCCGGACGCGGGATTGTGAAGGAAATGAGTGGCAAAAATTTTATTCAACTTTAATTCATTAAGACCAAAATCTATTATCGCTTTTGCGGCCTCAGTTACATATCCTTTATCCCAGTAAGGAATTCCTATCCAGTAGCCAAGTTCAGCTTTATCATCATCTCTGTCATGCAGCCCAATAGCTCCCATGATTTGACCTTCTTTATTCCGGATAGCAAATGTGTATCCGGTATTGTTATCAAAAGCTTCTTTTGACATTTTCACCCAGGATATCGCATCATTTTCCACGTATGGATAAGGAATATTAGAGGTAAGATCAGAAAAAATTCTGTGCTGAAGATATTCAACTATAGAAGAAATATCTCTTTCTTCCAGCTGGGAAAGAGTCAGCCTTTCTGTTTGTATGACGGGAAATTTTTTCATTATGTTAACAGTAAGATTGAGGAACTAAAGTATCGGCTGGATTCAACCTCAACTTTAACCATTTAAATTTATAAATCTTTTCCGAGGAAATAAAGACCTTTCAGGGTGTGAAGTCTGTCCATCACATGAATCTTATCCGTCAGAGGCTTATATACGTGAGAAACACCTCCTGTTGCCACTACAAAACAATCGTCATTCACTTCCTCATTAATGCGGGTTACAAAACCTTCTACCATCCCAAGAAAGCCATATACCATTCCGCTTTGCATACAGGTTACCGTATCCAATCCCAGGACAGATTTTGGTTTTTTCAGTTCGATATCCGGAAGTTGTGCGGTCTGGTTGATCAGCGAATTCAGAGACGTAACAATTCCCGGAGCAATAATGACTCCTAAAGTTTCCCCTGTTTCAGCTACACAGCTTGCGGTAAGAGCCGTCCCAAAATCTATGACAATCTTTTTTCTGTTCGGGTACAAATTGTGTGCTGCCACCAGGTTTGCGTAAATATCTGTTCCCATCTGTCTGGATTTCGCCTGAACTCCCGAAGGTGTTGACCTATCAACAATCACAGGATTTGTTCCATGAATTTTTTTGATGCCGGAGCTCATTACTTTGGTAAGCTGAGGTACTACGGATCCGATAATTACCTTATCAATCTCTTTGGGATCAATTTTATAGGTCTGATACAGCATCAGCATCTGTACATAAAGCTCATCTGCTGTTCTGTAAGGTTTTGTATTGATAACCCACGAAATATCACAATTATCCCCATTGAAAAGACCAAATCTGATATTGCTGTTTCCTACGTTTATTACAATTGAATTCATTGACATATTTTTCAGAAGAAATTCATTACATAAATTGAAATCCCGCTTATTTTTGAGGCACTAAATTTAATGATTTTTATAAAAAAAACCTGCCAATCTCCCATAAATTACAATGATCTCAATACTATCATTGACAGAATTCACATCACACAAAACAAACCGTTGGTATCCTGTACAAATCCTCCGGAAGTTACAAACACAGATATTTTAGCCTTCCGGAGACCTCGAGAGGTTTAAAACAGGCTTGCGGGAGCCTTCCGGAGATCTCCGGAAGGCTCCCGCAAGCTGGGGGGGAATCAACTGAGCCCTCCGGAAAGCTCCGGCCTATTCATTTGTAACAAAATGAGATATATTGTACCATGAAACATCCTCGTAAAATATCATCTGCAGCATATCTAAAGGTTAAAATTATTTTTTCAGGAAAAGGGTATTGTTAATTGATTAAAAAAAATTATTCTTGCAATAAGATTTTAAAAATGCAAAAAATGATTAGAAATTCAAAAGCTATAATATGTTTTTTATTTATGCTTATTAGCTTTAGTTGGAATGCACAGTCTCATTATACATTTGATTATAAATTTCTCATAAAAAGCAATCTCAGCACAATAGATAAATCACAATTCCTGATAAATTCTGAAAATCCAAACTATGTTATGTATCAATATCATGACAAAGCAGTAAAGATATTTGATCATGAAAATAATGAAGTTATAGTACTTAATCACAATACAGAATTCAACAGGAATATTTATAAATTTATTTCTTCTCAAAAATTTAACCCTCAAAATAGATTTATAGCTGATGATATTATCATTGAAGAAAAAGGAGATCATCAATATTTAATAGAATGTTACCAAGCTATTGAAAATAGAAAAACGAAGATTAAGCTAACTGTAAAATTAAAGCCCTGGGATAAAGATTTAATTCGATTTTATTTTTCAGATCTGGATGATGGCCTCAATAAAAGACTTGTTGAAAGTTTAAAAGAAAAACTGAATGGAAATTATAATTTTATTATTGAAAGCTATACCATAAATTATGGAAAAGGATACAGATTCAGCCATTCAATAGAAAACCTGGAAGAGATCAGGTTGAAAATAGTATTATAAAAATTAAAATAGTAAAACCCGCAGAGGGCTCTGTGGGTTTTACTATGTTTCATTCTGAAAAGATTGACTAAAAAAACATAAAGGCAGCTATCTAGTATGGATAGTTTTTTATGTAGATTATTTTACCTCAACAAAATTATTTTCCATATTCACATCTGCAATTCTCTGGCTGAAATCAATCCCCAGAACAGATAACTGAGATTTTGTGTAAGGAATAGTAAGGGTATATTCTTTCTGTGTCCAAGGCCAGTAAGGCATTGTTTTAAGATCACCATAAATATCCTTTTCTTTCCATGTATGAGTCATATTCATTGGAATCTGATACGTAACGATCTTCTTATCCGCAGTCATCACTCCAAAATCAATAGGCATTGGAACCTGACCATTATTAACCAATGTAATAGTAGTAGAATTGGCATCATATTTTACATCTTTGATTCCGTAATCGATTGTCTTTGTTGTATTGATCCAATAGTTATGGAACCACTTCAGATCCATTCCGGAAACCTTTTGGGCAATATGAAGGAAATCCCTGTCTGAAGGATGTTTCATACTCCATTGGTCATAATATTGCTTTAAGGTTTCTGCAAGATTCTGCTCTCCCATAATGTACCCAAGCTGCACCAGATACAGTTCACCTTTCACATAAGATGCATAGGTGTAAGCTGTTCCGTTATCATGGTGATCACCTAACCAGACTGCCGGTTCTTCAATTCCTTTTTTAATAAAATCTCTGTAAGCATCCAGTGTTTTAGCAAAAGGATTTGGCAGATCTTCAGGGAATAGCTGATACATGGTATACCCTTCCGCATAGCTTGTAAAACCTTCATCCATCCATGGACGCACAGATTCGTTAGTGGCAAGCATCTGCTGATACCATGAGTGAGCGCCTTCGTGAGCCATTAGCCCCATTAAATCTTTAATATTTTTAGCTTCTCCCAGAATCATGGTACACATCCCGTACTCCATTCCTCCATCACCTCCCTGGATAAATGCGTAGCTAGGATATACATATTTTCCAAAGTGAGCATTCATAATCTGGAAATACCTGGTAATATAAGGCTGTGATTCGCCCCACACTTTCGTTTTATCATTTTTCTGATACACCAGATATACTTTCGGACCTTCCGGAACATTGAAGCTTTCTACCGAATAATCTCTGTCTGCACTCCATGCAAAATCAAGAATATTTTTTGCAGTCCATCTCCAGATTGCCTTTTTATCTTTTTCTGTTTTTATTTTTGCATTAACATCATAACCTTTTACTTCTGCAGGGTTCTCCAGGATTCCTCCTGCTCCTACTACATAATCTTTGTTGATTTTAATGGTAACATCAAAATCGGAGAACGGCGCATGGAATTCTCTTCCCAGATAATCAAAAGTGGCCCAGCCGTCATAATCGTACTCAGCAATTTTCGGATACCACTGCGTCATGGTCATATCTACTCCTTCTCTGTTGTTTCTTCCGCTTCTTCTGATCTGCATAGGAATCACAGCATCCCAATCCATTGTAAACGTAGTGGTAGAATTTGGCTTGACAGGTTCTGCCAGATATACTTTCATAATGGTTTCCTGAACTTCAAATTTCAGATCTTTCCCATTTTGTTTAATCCAGTGAATATTCTGAGCACCTTCCTGGTCTTTAGGAATGGAAGCAAGTCTTGAAACACCGTCTTTCTGTAGTCTTCCGTCACCATTTTTCCCTTGGGAAGCCACTCTCTGATCCATCATAGAATTAGGTTTGAAAGCATTCCAGTATAAATGAAAATAAACAACATTCAGCTCATCCGGCGAATTGTTGGTGTATTCTAAAGTTTGTTTTCCCTGATAGGTAAATTTTTCAGCATTGACATCAATATCCATCTTGTATTTCGCAGCCTGCTGATAGTAAGCTCCTTGCTGAGCCTGAAATTGTGAAATGATAAACGCAAAAATGATTGCAGCCGATTTTCTCATTTAAAATTTTATTTTTTCTAAAGGTAGGTAATTTAAATAAAAGCCTCAAATAGGAGTTATTCTGAGGTTTTATTCTGTTTGTTATGGTTATAGATGGATTTTGATCTGAATTGTTAAATTTCTTTCTGAGTTTTCTTGAAATAATTCTTGTCAAGGTTTGAAATCTTGACAAGAATCACTGATACACGGCTTTTCAAAGGTGCTATATTTATTTTCAGGCGTTTTTTAATAATTTCTTAATTAAAGTAATCTGTCCCAGATGATAATAGCTGTGTTCAATCATTCCATCGATATTTCTTCGGTAGGTTCCGTATTTTTCATCAACAAAAACCTCATCAAGTCTGGAATCAGGCATTTGTTCTAATAATAATGCAAATTTTTCAGAATCTGCCCAGAGTTTATTCAACAGCTCTTCCCATTGTTGCTGAGATTCTATGGCTGGAAGATCAAAACTGAACTGATCTTTGATCTCAAGCCCGCCGCCTTCAAAAACATTAATAATGCCTGCAATATAATAATCAATATGAAAGGTAAGCATGGCAATGGTATTTAAAGAATCTACTTTTGCAACCGCCTGTTCCCAGGTAACATCTGAAAGCTGATCTTTAAAATTGGTATTGGCGATCCAGAAACCATCCAGCATAACTTCTCTGAATCTTTTGGCAAGTTGTGAAATTGAGCTCATGGATATTTATTTATGTATCCTAAAGATAGGTTTTTATTTAAATACAAATTTCACCAATGAAAACCACTATTCTAAACACAATAAAATAGTGCAATTTGTGCAAATAAATTTGTGATATTCGTGTTTAATTAATTACAAAAAACCTCAAATACAAAAGTATCTGAGGTTGATATTATAATTTTAAATTACAATTATTTTTTTGCAGAAGCTTCTTTCTTTCCACTTCTTAAAATCTTTTCAAGAATTCTTAAAGTGATCAGATAGGTTGGCTTTACTCCCGTAAGCCCCAACCCTCCTGAAGACAATGTACTCCCTGTTTCCAGCGGATTATCTGAAGCGTAATAAGCATACATTACAAACAGGTCCGGTGAAATGTGGTGTCTGATCTTAGAGGCTACCTGAATGGCTTTCTGGTAATGCGCTCCTTCCATTTCAAGACCTATTGCTTTCCATGAAGTATTCATAAAATACAAAAGAATATCTTTATTCTGAAGAGAAGTACCCAGAACGGTAATCATAGGACCTTCAAAAGCTTTTAATTCATCATCTTTGAAATCTTCCAGTTTTAAAGCATTTTCAAAAGGATAGTTATCTGCAGTTCCTTCAAAAATATGGGAAGTAGGAATCATAATATCTCCTTTTTCTCCGGTAAGAATTCCGGCTTTACCCATAATGGAAACAGATTTTACATGCATCATATAGACTTCTCCTTTATGTTCAAAAGGACGAAGCAATTCATCCATTACTTCAAAAGCCTGCTCTCCGAATGCATAATCAAAAACCATTACCACATCATCTCCTCCGAACTTGCAGTCTGCAAATGGGGTATTCTTTAGATCTGTTTTGCTGAGGTCTATGATTTGTACATCTATATTACTTCCGCTCTTGTCCGCAATATGGATCATTCCTTCCTCCAAAGCATATTTTAAAACCTTATCACGAAGTTCTTTTTTGTTCGAAATCTCTTCGTACAATTTATAATCCACCTCATGATGCTGCTTCTTTTTAAGGGCATTATTGGCATACAGCATATTTTTCACCGAGTGCATATTGGCAGAAATAATGTGCAACGGACGCATGTGAAGATTGTTTTCAAATAAAACCTCTTTCACTTTGTTGGCCCATTTTTCACCAAAATAATGGTGACCTACTCTTTCTTTTAATATAGAACTGAAATGAATTTCTCTTTCTCTGCTTCCTTTGGCATCATCAAGACTTACTTTTGCCAAGTTGTAAATGATTTTGAACAGACGGTCAGGATTATGATCATCACCGAAAGTATTGTAAGCTCTCAACGTTTCATCAAAAGATCTTCCTATTAAAGAAGAAAGATGAATAAGCGCTACTTCTTTTTCTTTTCTGCTGAATTTCTTTTCACCTTTCACTACTTCTTCAATAATTTTGAAAGCACGTGTCGGCTTCCAGTTTTCATCCTGAATGAATGCCAGATTACGGATTTTGTCAGCTTCTATAAAAAGGAAAGTAAGGTGGGTAAGAATGTCATAAATTTCGGAACGGCCCAAAAGAACCTCAATATTCATCTGGTGTTCGTCTATTCTATAGCAGTTTCTTCTTCTTTTCTTAGGGACAATAGGTTCGAAACTTCCTTTATCAAACCCTTCATCAGATGTAAGGTGAATAAAAGCGCATTCTTCAATTCCTTCCGGAAGTCTGTCCAGCACATACATCAAACCGTCCAGTTCCAATTTACTTGGAATATTCATGGTTCCATAAATTTCCGGATTGATGGTCTTTAACAAACTTCTGATACTTTCTCCTGAAACTCCGCCCGGCTTGAAAAATCCTCTATAAAACAGGTGTCTCATAGAGATGTATAGTCTTTCAATAGCCTCTGTTGTTTCTCTTGCTCTAGAATTTGTCATAAAATAAATTTCACACAAATATACAAAATCTCTGCTCAACTTATTTTAAGCAACCTTTAAGAAAACACTTAAAATAGTGTGAGTTTGCTATTAGAAAAGGGACGGGAAATTTAAATCCTTTTATCCTGGCTGTATGAAAATTTACGAAAAAGCATTTTCCTGAAAAGTAAAAATCAATCTATCCAATTGTTCCGGGATCAGCCATTTAGATATTAAGGCTTTGAGGTTGTGCCACAGCAGGAGAATTCATAAGTATAAAACCTTTAAAGAAATTGCCAAAAGGGGCCTGTTTTTCTGGGGTGATTTTACAGTTTTAAACTTCATGTTTTTTACCAATGACAAAGGCTGAATTATTGATTGTATAATCACTGCTGCAACTTTAGATGAACAGAAATCCACGGCAATATAAAAACTTTACGAAAAATATATGAAAACAAAATCTTTAACCTGAATGTTCGATGCCTATGTGCTGCGCAGAAGAGTTACTATGGAAACCATCTTTGATCAGCTTAAAATATTATCAGGTACAGCATTTATGACACAGAAGTATAGCCCAATTACCTCAATACTATTTTTTCTGCACAGATAATATCCAATTTCATTAAAAAAAGCTTTCTCTAAAAAACAATTCTGCAGATACTAAACAGATTTATTTATTTTAATAGTTATACCGAACTCTCTTGAAATTATTTAACAATATCGCTGTAAAACAAAATAACCAGAAGTAATATTCACACAAAACTGCAATTTATCATTTCAGTTTAATATTTTTTTAATGATATTCATTGTGTATAATAAAGATTTTCATCTAAATAAAGAGGAATTAATAGTGGTTATATTTCATGTTTTTTTACATTTGCAAAAAACACATTTATTTATTTACTGAATTGCCACGGCAATTAAAAAAATCTATTCTTCACAACGACTATTAAAGTTTAATGGATAGATTATTATTTTTTTGAAACATTTAACTTGTAAATTAATAATAATTATGATGAAAAAAACCTCTACAATCTACAAATGGGCATTTTTACTTATTTGCTTATTTCTTAACAACAAAACCAAAGCTCAAATTTACACAAGCACGTATGATGGAATTAGTTATTCCTCTAACCAACCAAACAATTTGAATATAGTTTATTTTGTAGCAAATAATGTCCCATTAGATCCAACTTATAAAACACGTCTAAGTGCTATAATGCTTTGGGGACAAAATTTTTATAAACAAAATATGATAAGTAATGGATATGGTGCCAAGGCATTTGGCCTTTTTAGAGAAACGGCGAATCCTAATAATGTTAAAATTATTTTGATTCATGGAAGCCAACCCCTTTCAAGCTATCCTTATACCGATTCTGGTTTAATGCAAAATGAAGTAAATACTTATTTTGCGAATAATCCAACACAAAAAACCAGTGAGCATACACTTGTGATTGCAGCCGTTCCAGATCAGGCTACCGCAAACGTTCCTTTTTATGGCGTAGGCAAAACTTGTTTTGCACTTGATTATCCACAATTTAATATTCAATATGTGGGTACCAGTACTTATGAATTTTCTAAATGGTTTGGGGGAATGATGCATGAACTTGGACATGGCCTTAATTTGCCACATAGCAGGCAAACCAACTCCGAAAACTTGAATCCAAATAAAGGAAAGAACCTTATGGGTCCAGGCAATTTAACATTAGGAGCTTCACCAACATTTATTAACAGAGCAGGATCTGCTATACTTAATAACTGCCAAGTATTTACCTCTGCTCCAGGAGGAACTTATTATAATAATCATAATGCAGGACTAACCTCTCTCCACACAACATATAATAATGGCATTCTTACTGCCTCAGGTTCATTTCAGTCTGACAGGCCTGTAACAGATATAAACATTTATCAAGATCCACACCCAGCACCACATAGTGTTGGAGGTGAAGCTTATGAAAGAAAAGCATGGTCGGTTCCACCGGTTGGAAACACATTTTCTGTAAACATGCCGGTAAGCGAATTAGAAATAACAAACGGACAATATAATTTACAAGTAGAACTTGTGCTTCAAAATGGAGAAACAACCTTTGATTATTATCCTTTTTCATATATAAACGGAATTCCTAATATTAATGTCCATTTTGGCACTTTAGCCACTCTGGAGACAGATTCTTTTTATAATAATCAAAGCATATATCCAAATCCTGTGACGGACGACCTAAATATTAATCTAGGTTCTGCTAATGACAATTACAATATAGAAATTATCAATACTTTAGGAGAGGTAATACACAAGACCGGCACTTCAAAAAAAACAATCAAAATATCATTATCTACCCTGCCGGCTGGTATGTATATTGTAAAAATAAAAAATTCTTCCAGTAATAGCGGTAAATCTTTCTCTATTATAAAAAAATAGTTCCTGATATTATTTTATAAAGGCTTGCAATTTTGCGAGCCTTTTTAATATAAACAACAAAGACTGATTCAAAAAAAAAAAAAAAAAACCATACACACCCCTAAATTTTTTAGGGTTAAAATATTTCCGATTCATTTTTTTTGTAAATTTGCCCTGTAAAAATTAACCCAATTATGTCAACCTTAAGATTCAAAGCATTAGAAACCCTTCCATTTAAGGATTTCAGAAAAGACAACTCTGTTGAGATCCCTGCAAAATTATCAGAGCTATTCTGTAAAAATGTTTTCTCAGAAGAAACAATGAGAGAATATTTAACAAAAGAAGCATTCGGTTCCATCATGGATGCAATTAAAAAAGGAACTAAGATCCAGAGACATATTGCAGATCAGGTAGCTGTAGCAATGAAAGACTGGGCAATGAGCAAAGGGGTAACCCACTATACTCACTGGTTTCAGCCTTTAACAGGTACTACTGCAGAAAAGCACGATTCTTTCTTTACACCCATTGAAGGAGGAAGAGCAATCGAAAGATTCAGCGGAAATATGCTTATACAACAGGAGCCTGATGCATCATCTTTCCCTAACGGAGGTATCAGAAATACCTTTGAAGCAAGAGGTTATACAGCCTGGGATCCTACCTCTCCTGCATTCATTATGGGAACTACATTATGTATTCCTTCTATCTTCATCTCTTATACAGGAGAAACGTTAGATTATAAAGCACCTCTTTTAAGAGCTTTGAACGCTGTGGATGAAGCGGCAACGAATGTAATGCAGTATTTTGACAAAAACGTAACTAAGGTAACGCCTACTTTGGGTTGGGAGCAGGAATATTTCCTTGTTGATTCAGCATTATACCAATCACGTCCGGATCTTGTATTAACAGGTAAGACATTGTTGGGACATTCTCCGGCAAAAGGACAGCAGCTGGACGACCACTATTTCGGTTCTATTCCTACAAGAGTAATGAACTTCATGAAAGAGCTGGAAATCGAATGTATGAAATTAGGGATTCCTGCAACAACAAGACATAATGAGGTTGCTCCGAACCAGTTCGAGCTTGCACCAATGTTTGAAGAAGTAAACGTTGCGGTAGACCACAACTCTCTGTTGATGGACATCATGGCAAGAGTAGCGCACAAGCATCACTTCCACATTCTGTTCCACGAGAAACCATTCGCTGGAGTAAACGGAAGCGGAAAACACAACAACTGGTCTTTAGCTACAGATACTGGTGAAAACCTGTTAAGCCCGGGAAAGAATCCAAAGAAAAACTTACAGTTCCTGACATTCTTTGTTAACACCATTAAAGCGGTTCACGAATATGCAGATCTTTTAAGAGCAAGTATCGCTTCTGCAAGCAATGACCACAGACTTGGTGCCAACGAAGCGCCACCAGCAATTATTTCCGTATTCATCGGAAGCCAGCTGTTCAGTGTATTGGAAGAACTTGAAAAAGTAACCAGCGGAAAATTATCACCGGAAGAGAAAACAGAATTAAAATTAAATGTAGTTGGAAAGATTCCTGAAATCCTTTTAGATAACACAGACAGAAACAGAACTTCTCCGTTTGCATTTACAGGAAATAAATTTGAGATCAGAGCGGTAGGTTCTTCTGCAAACTGCGCAGAGTCTATGACCGTAATGAATACTATTGCTGCTAAACAGCTTAATGACTTTAAGAAAGAAGTTGATGCTTTAATTGAAACGGGTCTTAAGAAAGACGAAGCGATCTTTAATGTATTGAGAGAATACATCAAGCAGTGTAAAAACATTATGTTTGAAGGTGACGGATATTCTGATGACTGGGCAAAAGAAGCTAAGAAAAGAGGATTGAACAACCTTAAGACAACTCCTGAAGCTTTAAAACAGGAAATGGATAAGAAATTCTTAGATCTTTATGAAGAGATGGGAATTTTCAACCACAGAGAAGTAGAAGCAAGAAACGAGATTAAATTAGAGAAATACTCTACTGTAATTGATATTGAAGCTAGAGTGTTAAGTGATATCGCCAGAAACCACATCATCCCTTCTGCATTAAATTATCAGAACAGATTAATTGAAAACGTAAAAGGTCTTAAAGATATCTTTGGCGATAAAGAATTCAAAACGCTGGCAAAAGAGCAGATGAGTTTAATTACAAGCATTTCTGAAAATGTTTCTAAAATCAAGCTTGGGGTTGAAGATCTTATCAAAGCCAGAGAAGCTGCAAAAAGCATATCAGACAGCCAAAAACAGGCAGAAAACTACTGTAACAAAGTAAAACCATTATTCGATCCTATCAGAGAGGCTTCTGATGCATTGGAAATGATGGTTGACGATGAGCTTTGGCCAATGACAAAATACAGAGAAATGTTATTTACAAAATAACGTCCTGTAAAGTTCCATATTAGTTTAAATTCCTCGGTTTTCCGGGGAATTTTTTTGTTTTGTTAACAGCATAGAAAATCAAGACATTGAATCACAAAACCCGATATATAGAAGAAAATCGAAGAAGTTTGTTAAAGAATCTTAATAAAAAAAACCGCACACTTACCAAAAACAGGCTGTTGCGGTTTATTTTTCTTTAACATATGCAAACTATATGTTAAAATGTGTTAAAATAAGATTCTGACAATTATCATATCAGGGGTCTTTTGCTTGGAATATCTACTTTTGTATTGCTTTTGAAAATAAATATTCCTTTTTAACACGGATAATCAAATATATATGAAGAAAAGAGTTTTGTTTTATTTAGTTGCTTTAGTCTCTACAGTTTCATTGCAATCGTGTGCTACAAATTATGTGGTTTCAAAACCAGCAACTTACACAAAAGAATACAAAACAGATGCCAAACTAGCTTCTATAGATTACAAAAAAATGGAGCAGGATAAGCAAAAACTTATCGACTCATTCCTTGCAGAAAAGGCGGCATCTATCGCTAGTGCTAAAAAAGCAGTTAAGAATTCTGAGATTGCAAAAGCAATCAAACATAATAAAACCATTGACGGTATCCTTGAAGAAGCTGAAACATACCTTGGGACTCCTTACAGATACGGAGGGACAACCAGAAACGGTATCGATTGTTCAGCTTTTGTTCTTTCTGTATTCGGGGCAGCAGCAGGTCTTAGCTTACCCAGAGTAGCGGCTTCTCAGGCTCAGGAAGGTGAAAGAGTAGAAAAAGGAGAACTACAGAAGGGAGATTTGATCTTCTTTTCCCATGGAAGAAGAATTTCTCACGTAGGTATTGTAGAAAGTGTTTCTGAAGAAGGTGAGATTAAATTTATCCACGCAGCAACATCAAAAGGAGTAATGATTTCTTCACTGAATGATTCTTATTGGGGACCTAAATTCAGATTCGCCAAGAGAGTGATCAACGAAGAAGGAGAAACTTATAATAACCTAGCTGCCTCTACTCCGGCTACACCAGCAAATTTTTAATTTTATAAATAATTGATTTAAATAATGAAGCCATCAGAATTCTGATGGCTTTTTTATATGTGTTATTTCTTCTAATTTCCTAACAAAGCCGTGAGTGAATATAGACTAAAGAGAAAATCGGATTAAAACCGCTTTTATTAACTTAATACTGAAGTTTTATAAGTAATCATTTCTTAACCGAAGACGTCAGCTGTCCTTATCAATTTCAATATCTAACTTATACAACAGTCCATAGATTTCAGAAAGAGAAAATTTAGCTTTTTTAAGCCTGTTTAAGGCAGGATCTATTGAATAATTAACCGATGTCCGGAAATCTGCTTTTTCCAGGTTTGTACCATCAAAAACAGCGCCTGAGAGATCGCAGTTACCGAAGACTGCATTGGACAAATCACATTCACTAAAATCTACCTCAATCAATTTGGAATTTCTGAAAACGGTTTTCTTAACAGATGTCTGATAAAAAAGCGAATTATTGAGAGCACTTCCATCAAACATAAAAGATAATCCGAAGGCATTACAATCACCGAACTGAAGGCCAAACATCTTACATTCTTTGAAAACAACCTCATGAAAAGACGTTTTTACCAATTTCGCCATACTGAGATTACACCCTGAAAATTCACAGTCTGTAAAGCTGAAACCGGATAGATTTCCGTATTCAAAATTACAGTTTCTGAACGTACAGTTTTCGTACCCGCCCTTTTCTATTTGAGAAAGGTCGGTATTTTCAAAATCCTTATCCAGGACGTAAGCTTCTTTCATGTTTTATGTTTTATGTTTTATGATACGACAATATACCCTGCAATCTGCAGGTTTATCAAATGGGTAAATACTAGTTTTTTGAGAGTCCTTTTAACTCCAAAACATTACACCAAACTGTTCTTATCCGAATAATTAAGTTTAAAGAAAATAAAAGTCATCATAGAGAAGGCCAGTAAAGAACTTCCTCCATAACTGAAATAAGGAAGCGGAATCCCTACAGTAGGAAAAAGCCCCATAACCATCCCCAGGTTGATCGAAAAGTGCATCAACAGAATAGAAGCAAAACAATACCCAAAAACACGGTTAAAAGTAGATTTCTGCTGTTCAGAAAGATAATAGATTCTTCCTATGTAAACCAAATAAGCTAGCACCAGAAGAGCACTTCCAACAAAACCCCATTCTTCCCCAACCGCGCAAAAAATATAATCTGTCTGCTGCTCCGGAACAAATTTACCCTGAGTAACTGATCCTTCACGATATCCTTTTCCCCACAGTCCACCGGAACCGATCGCTGTTTTGGAATACAACAGGTTGTATCCCGAAGTATCCCTGAATGCCTTTTCCCCTTTGTAAAGAACCTCAATTCTTTCTCTCTGGTGCTTAGGAAGTTTTTCTAAAATATAAGGAGAACCGAAAGCCAGTCCGCACAATAAAAGAATGGAACCTGCAATTCCTGAAATTGAAATAACATCCCAAGACATTCTATGATAATTCATTACAATAAGAACTCCTGCAATCAATAACACTGCAATCGTAACATAAATAGGAGGAATAGCCAGAGAGATCAGAAAAACTCCGGCAAAAACAAATCCTATACCGAATAAAAGGCCGCTCAGTCCTTCTCTATACAAAGCAATGAAAAATGCAATAAATACTAGCATGGAACCTACATCCGGGATAGCAAGAACTACTGCTGCCGGAATACCAATTATGGCTAAAGTAGTCCACAAAGACTTCTTGTTTTTAAGATTGAAATCTGGGCCTGAAACATAATTAGCCAGCATTAAAGCTGTTCCTATCTTTGCAAATTCTACAGGCTGCATGGTAAAACTTCCGAATTTATACCAGTTCTTCTGCCCCAGGATCTCTTTACCAAACGGGAAAAGTCCTATGAGCAGCAATACGCCGCCAATATAAATAATCCCTGCCATATTCTCAAAGAATTTACTTCGGCTGAAAAAGATGATAAGCCCCACAAATAATGAAATACAGAAAAAAACCAGTTGTTTTTCTCCCAGTTTCTGGTCCACACTGTAAATATTTGCAATGGCAAAAATGCAAAGCAGGAAGTACAGCCCAAGGCCCAGTTTATCTATTCCTTCTGTCCATTTCATTGCTTCACAGTTTTTTTAGCAGTGTTATTCTTTTTGGTTTCCTCTTCTATCTTCTTTTGCAGTTTTGCTTTTTGCTGTTTCACCTGCTCCAGACTATCCTTTATTCTTTTCTGTCTGATTGAGTCAGGTTTAGGATCAATATATAAGCCTTTACGTTTCAAATCTGCAATCCACTGCCTTTTGTATTCAGGCATGAAACTCGATGTGATCATTTTTTTGTAAAGATGTTCTCTTTTCAGATCACCTGTAATATACTTTTCAGCAATCACTGTACAGGCTGGTCCTGCCCAGGTAGCTCCAAATCCGGCATGCTCCATTACTGCTACCACAACAATTTTGGGTTTATCAGCAGGAGCAATTAATACAAAGATGGAATTATCCTTTCCTTGCGGCACCTGCGCTGTTCCTGTTTTTGCTAATTGTGTAAAATCATTGGATTTCAATCCTCTTGCAGTTCCTCTCAGCACTACAGCTTCCATTCCTTTCAATACCGGTTCGAAATGCTTCGGATCAACTAATGTCTTATGTTTAACCTTAAATCTTGGATCTGGATTGGGTTTCCCATCAATTGCTTTTACGATATGAGGAGTATAATACCATCCTCTGTTAGCAATAGCCGCTACATAATTGGCCAGCTGAATAGGAGTTACCAAAACATCTCCCTGCCCCATTCCATTATAAATAGCACCGGTAGACATTTCATCCCAGTTTTTAAAATCAGTTCTCTGGGAACCGCTTGCCTTCATGATTGCTTTAAATCTTTTTTCGTAAAAATCTCCTGAAGGTATTCTTCCTTTTGCCCCGACAGCAAAGTCATTATTTAAAAATTCTCCGACTCCGAAGCTGCTCATTATTTTTTTCCACTCATCAACACCTTTTGAAGGATTTCCCGGATATTTTTTGATAATGGCAATAAATGCGTAGGTGAAAAAACAGTTACTGGAAACCTGAATGGAAGGAATAAGCGGATCTGCTCCACCATGACCTTTAATTCTTTTTCCTTTATAGAAAAATCCTCCTCCACAAGGAAAGATTGTTTTCTCATCCATCACTCCCATCTGCATTGCCGCTAAAGCGGTCAGTAATTTGAAAGTTGATCCCGGGGGATATCCTGCCTGTAAAGAACGGTCAAAAGTAGGTTTATTTTCATAAAGCGTATCTTTTGAAAGGGCA
The DNA here is from genome assembly GCF_900156015.1 of Chryseobacterium sp. RU33C. NCBI lineage: Bacteria > Pseudomonadati > Bacteroidota > Flavobacteriia > Flavobacteriales > Weeksellaceae > Chryseobacterium > Chryseobacterium sp. RU33C. Next base: position 51,851 of record NZ_FTMT01000013.1, read on the forward strand.
TATAAGTTTTTTGATTTATTAGGTCCGGTAAAAAGGTTGGGGTCAATATCCGGTCCGGTTGCGGCTACCAAGACTTCTCCATTATTAGGGTCTAAGGCCACAATTGCACCATGTTTGTTCACCAGCATTTCTTCTGCTGTTCTCTGAAGATCGTAATCAATGGTTAATGTAATATCTTTACCCGTAATCACATCTTTATCTAAAGCACCGTTCTTATAGGAGCCAATATTCCGAAGCCTGATATCTTTCTGGATATATTTCACTCCTTTTACTCCACGAAGTTCTTTTTCGTAGGATTTTTCAACCCCTGTTTTTCCAATAAAATCTCCCGGTAAATAGTAGAGAGAATCTTTTTTAATATCTCTTTCGTTTACCTCACTGGTATAACCGAGAAGGTTTCCTGATGTGGAAACTTCGTACTGACGCTGAGGTCTTGATACAATATTAAATGCAGGATATTTAAAAATAATTTCCTGAACTCTTGCAATATCTTCTCTGCTGAGGTCTTTAATGAAAGTCATCGGCGTCAGCTTAGAATAGTATTTTTCCTTTTTGATAGTATTGACTTTATTGATAAAATCCTGTTTTGTAATTTTCATCAAACTACAGAAAGCCAGAGTATCAAAATCAGGTTTCATCAAAGCCTGAGTAAACGAAATTTCATAAGCAGGCTGGTTACCCACCATGATTTTACCATTTCTATCAAAAATAACCCCACGCTGCGGAATGACGTATTCTGTTTTAATGGAAGTATTCGCTGCATTTAATGCATAACGGTCTGTAAACAACTGCAAATATGAAAGCCTCGCCACAAAGATCAGGGCGATGATAACGAGGATGGAAAAAATTTTTAAATAACGTGTGTTCAAACTTTTTGTTTGATTTTAAATATTAATGCGTAGATGACTATAAAGATAAATGAAATTACACTTGTCACCAACACATTAAATAATATTTCAAAAAACCTGCTAAACTTAAAGAACTCGATATACTGTACTAGAAGCTGATGCAGGAAAATACTTGAAAATAAAAACAGCAAAAACTGCGCCCATTGAAGGGACTGAAAAGAGAAAAAGTCCGTAGACGTATCTGTGGAAGTCCTGAATATCAACGTTCTGAAATAGGCAATTAACGTTGTTGCAAATGCATTGATTCCCCAGGAATAGAGGAAGCCGTCAATAGACAGCCCTATTAAAAAGCTCAGTCCCAGGAACTGAAATTTATTTCTGAAAAACGGATAGAACATAACAAACACAGGATATAATACCGGAGTATATTTCCCTAAAAGTGTAATCCTGTTCAATACAAAAATTTGTAATGCCACAAGAAAGATCATGATCAATATATCGGTAAATAAAGTCCTGCTAATCATTTTCCTTTTTTATTACAGCCTGTAGAGTATCCTGAATCTTCTGCACTTCTGCTTTCTTAAGATTCTTCACTACATACACTTTATTCAACGCTCCCATTTTTTCACTCAGCTCTACGGAAATATCCCAGAAGCCGGTTTTATTGTCTACAGAATATCCTGCAATAGTCCCGATTGTTACTCCTTTAGGGAAAATAGCAGATTTTCCGTCTGTAACAACAGTATCACCCACTTTCAGGGCTACATATTTTGGGATATCCGCCAGGTGCATGACCCTTGAATTATCTCCATTCCATGTTAAAGTACCAAAATACCCTGAGTTTTTAAGTGCTGCATTAATTCTGATCTTGTTTACACTTAATACTGATTGAACCAATGCATAACTGTCTGTAGAATTGATTACAATTCCCGCAATACCTCTTGGTGCCATTACTCCCATTTGAGGAAAGACTCCGTCTCTGCGTCCGCGGTTGATTGTAAAGTAGTTGTTTCTTCTGTTGATACTGTTAAAAACAATCTCTCCATCAACAAAAGTATAGATCTGCCCGCCACCAATAGTATCATGAACTCTTTTGAAAACCGGATTTTTCTCTCCGTCTTTTCCATAGAGTTCAGTCATGAGGGCTTTATTCTGAACCACAAGATCTTCATTGATCTGTTTTAGCTTCAGATAAGAAACTCCTTCATCAATATATCCGGAAACCCAGGAATTAAACGCAGCCGTTTGACCTGCAATCCAGGATCTCTGCATGGCATTTCTTGAGAATATCAAAACCAGAGCAATAATTTGCAGGAATATAAAGAAGACGAAAAGAGTATTCTTCGAAAATAATCTCAGCAAAAATCCCATTCAGATATAAAGTCGTAAAAAGTTAAAATTATTTAATTAAGAAATTGAACTTATCCATATTCTTAAGGGCAATACCTGTTCCGCGAACTACAGCTCTCAACGGATCTTCAGCAACAAATACAGGAAGACCTGTCTTTTTGTGAATTCTGTCCGCAAGACCTCTCAATAATGCCCCGCCTCCAGCAAGATAAATACCTGTTTTGTAGATATCCGCGGCAAGTTCCGGTGGTGTAAGAGATAATGTTTCCATTACAGCATCTTCAATTCTGATGATTGATTTGTCTAATGCTCTTGCAATCTCTTTGTATCCAACCATAATTTCTTTAGGCTTACCAGTAATAAGGTCTCTACCCTGTACCGGGATATCTTCGATATCTACATCAAGATCTTCTACTGCAGAACCTACTTCAATTTTGATTCTTTCTGCGGTTCTTTCTCCGATATAAAGGTTATGGTGAGTTCTTAAGTAATAAGCAATATCATTGGTAAACACATCTCCGGCAATCTTCACAGATTTATCACATACAATACCTCCCAAAGCTACTACAGCAATTTCCGTAGTACCACCACCTATATCGATGATCATATTTCCTTCAGGCTTTTGAACGTCAATCCCAACCCCAATTGCAGCTGCCATTGGTTCGTAGATTAATCTTACTTCTTTTGCATTTACTTTCTGAGCAGAGTCTCTTACTGCTCTTTTTTCAACTTCAGTAATACCAGAAGGGATACAGATTACAATTCGTAATGCTGGTTGAATGAATTTACCTTTGATTCCGGGAATTTTCTTGATGAATTCCTTAATCATGTGTTCAGAAGCGTGAAAATCAGCAATAACTCCATCTTTCAAAGGACGGATGGTTTTGATATCCTCGTGAGTTTTACCTTGCATATGCTTAGCCTGTTCCCCTACAGCAATGGGTTTACCCGTAGAACGTTCAATTGCAACAATTGACGGTTGATCTATAACAATTTTATTATTATGGATAATAAGGGTATTAGCCGTTCCCAGGTCTATCGCAATTTCTTGCGTAAACATATCAAATAAACTCATATTTTTCTTCTGATTTTAAGAATACAAAGATATAAATTTAAGACTACTAAAGAAATTTCCCAACAACTTAATTTGGTTAAAATTTTATTAAAATTTATAATTCTTTATTAACTTTCAATTTAGACATTTACAGAGTTTGATTTCAACTAAAATTAATGGGATATTAAAAGGGTTAAAAAGCGAAATAACGGAAGGATAAAAAGACCAGAAATCTGCACAAACAAGATCAAATAAAATAAAGAACATTAACAATCATGATCAAAATAAGCAATTTTATCAATTTAAAGTTTTGCCTTGCCGTCATAAAGAGCTTTTTCTTTCTTTTATAGTTTTTTACGATAATTATCATATACACTATCTGAGAGAGGTTAATTAAAAAAATCGTAAATTTGCCACTACCTATGTTACAGTATTCCAACATTCATCGAACGTCAAATTTTGCCGTGCTTTCAATAAGCTACGAGAAAGCCGATGTAGAAACGAGAGGAAAGTTTGCATTCTTTGATGAGAACATCAAAAACTTTGTTTCCAGAGTTCATGAGGAAGATCTGGGCGATGCATTTGTTGTTTCCACCTGTAACAGGACGGAAATCTATACCACTTCTCCCAATTACCTCTTAGTAGCAGAAGAGTATTGCAAAACAATTGGAGTACAACTAACAGACTTTCTTCAATTCGCTAATATCCTTACCAAAGAGGAAGCTTTGATTCATCTTTTCAGGGTAGCGGCCGGCCTTGAAAGTCAGATTATCGGGGATTTTGAAATTATCGGACAGATTAAAAAAGCATACAGCCGTTTCAAAAAAGAAAGACAAAATTCTAATCCTTATCTGGAAAGAGCCATCAATTCGGCTATTCAGATTTCGAAAAGAATAAAAAATGAAACCGGTATCTCCAATGGTGCAGCTTCTGTTTCTTATGCCGCGGTTCATTATATTCTAAATAACCAGAAGAGAATCACTGAAAAAAATATTCTTCTTTTGGGAGTAGGTGAAATTGGACAGAATACTGTTGAAAATCTGGTAAAACATGTCTATCAGCCGAAAATTAAAATCGCCAACAGAACTCAGGAGAAAGCAGAAAAGATTTCCCAGAAATATAATATTCCTCATGTTGATTATTCTGATTTTGACCAGGAATTAAAAAATACAGATATTCTTATTGTGGCAACAGGGGCCAAACATCCTATTGTTAACCAGTCTCATTTCCCGAACGGGAAAGAAACGCTGATCATTGATCTTTCTATTCCGCATAATGTTGAAAAGAATGTTACTGAAAATAAAAACGTAACTCTGATTGACGTAGATGAGCTTTCAAAACAGATTCAGGAAACGATTCAACAGCGCGAAAAAGAAATCCCTAAAGCTGAAAAAATCATTAAGGAACTGATGAAAGACTTTATTGAATGGGAGAAAAAGAGAAAGCTGGCACCCAATATTCATCATTTCAAAGCAGTTCTAAAAAACATGGAACGCAATGAAATGCATAATTTTTATAAAAAGAATAAATACATAAACATCACGGACATGGAACTTTCTGACAAAATGATCCAGAAAATCACCAACCGTTTTGCAAAATATATCATCGATAATCCTTTAAAAGCCGAAGAAATTAGTAAATTAATGCACGAAATATTAGTTGAACAACCAAACAACGAATTCAATGAAAAGCATTAGAATCGGAACAAGAAATTCCGCACTTGCACTTTGGCAGGCTAGAGAGGTTGCGAGGCACCTTCAGAACAACAATTATTTAACGGAAATTGTTCCTATCGTTTCTTCTGGCGATAAGAACCTCAATCAGCCGCTTTATTCTTTAGGAATTACCGGGGTTTTCACAAGAGACCTTGATATTGCCTTACTGAATGACGAAATTGATATTGCCGTACATTCTTTAAAAGACGTTCCTACTCAATTGCCTCAAAATATTGAGATGATCGCTTATCTGGAAAGAGATTATCCACAGGATATTCTGATCAGAAAAGAATCTGCAAGGAATAAAGAATTCCACGAGCTTAAACTGGCTACCAGCAGCTTGAGAAGAAGAGCTTTCTGGCTGAGAAATTATCCGGCTACTGATTTTTCGGATATCCGTGGAAATATTCAGACAAGGCTTCAAAAACTGGAAGACGGAGATTTTGATGCTACCATTTTATCTTTGGCGGGAATCAAAAGAATGAAAATGGAAATTGATTATGAAATGCTTCCATTAATGATCTCTGCTCCATCACAAGGGGTAATCTCTGTAGCCGGACATACCGACAAACCGGAGATCAACGAAATTGTACGCCAGATCAATCACCAGCAGACTCAGATCTGTGTGGAAATTGAAAGAAACTTCCTGAGCACTTTAGAAGGAGGCTGTACTGCACCTATCGGCGCTTTTGCAGAAATCATCGGCGACCAGATCCGCTTCAAAGCAGCACTTTGCTCTCTGGACGGGAAAAACTGCATTGCTGTGGATGAAAATTTTGTATATACTCCAGCTGAGAATTTTGGAGAAAAGTTTGCACAAGTTGTTCTTGAAAACGGAGGGAAAGAATTAATGGCAGAAATCAAAAGCCAGATCTGATATTTCAGATGTAAATTCCTTTAGCCGCACTTTTTCATCTTCTTAATTTTACAGACATGAAAATCTTATTTACCAAAAATATAGACCATACGCTTATATCCAAAGAATTAGGAGAGGATATTTTGGTTGACTGTGTTGAGGTGATTAAGACCAAACCCATCATGATCAGTCCTTTTGAACTGAAGAATTATTCTCTTATTTTCACCAGTGTCAATGGAGTTGCTTCTTTTTTTAAAAACAGATTCAAACCCAATGAGAATTTTACAGCCAAAAACTACAACAAGATCTATTGTGTAGGGGAAAAGACCAAAAGAGAACTAAGGAAGCATGGCTTTGGGACATTTAAGGTACTTAAGAATGCTGAAACACTTTCCAGATTCATTATCGGAAAATGCCAGCACGAGCAGTTCCTTCATTTCTGCGGCAATCTTGCCATTAACGTTCTGGACAAAGACCTTCCGTTACAAAACATTAAGTACAAAAAAGTTACAATTTATAATACAGAGGAAATCAATCCTGTAATAACTGAAAAATATCATGCTGTGGTATTTTTTAGTCCGAGCGGAGTTCGTAGTTTTGCAAGGCGAAATTCTCTGGAAGGCATGAAGCTTTTTTCCATTGGCGAAACCACTTCCGGTGAGCTGAGAAATTATACGCAGGAAGAAATTTTTACTTCTGAAGAAAATACCCTGACATCCATCTTTGCATTGATCAGAAAAGAAATCGGAAGTAGAATTTAGAATATCTGTTACCGAAATATTGCCGGTAATATTAGTTACAATAGATTATGATAAAAAACGACCTATATTTAAAAGCACTTCGCGGAGAAACCGTTGAAAGACCTCCTGTCTGGATGATGAGGCAGGCTGGAAGATATCTGCCGGAATTCATTGCTTTAAGAGATCAATATGATTTTTTTACAAGATGCCAGACTCCTGAACTTGCCGCAGAGATCACTCTGCAGCCTATCCGAAGATTTCCTCTGGATGCCGCGATTCTGTTTTCTGATATCCTGGTAGTTCCGCAGGCAATGGGAATTGATTTCAAAATGAAAGAATCTGTTGGCCCATGGCTGGATACTCCAATCAGAACGATGGAGCAGGTCCAGAATATTGAAACTCCGGATGTGAATGACACTTTAGGTTACGTTTTTGATGCTATTGAACTTACTCTTCAGAAGCTGGACAATGATATTCCATTGATCGGTTTTGCGGGTTCTCCATGGACTATCCTTTGCTACTGTGTGGAAGGAAAAGGAAGTAAAGCTTTTGATATTGCAAAATCTTTCTGTTTCCAGCAGCCTGAAGCCGCTCATTTATTATTACAAAAAATCACAGATACTACGATTGCCTATTTAAAGAGAAAAGTAGAAAAAGGAGTTTCTGCAGTACAGGTTTTTGATTCCTGGGGAGGAATGCTTTCTCCTACAGATTATCAGGAATTCTCATGGCAGTATATCAACCAGATTGTTGAAGCATTAAGCCCGCTTACGCATGTTGTGGTATTTGGAAAAGGATGCTGGTTTGCACTGGAAGATATGACCATGTCTAAAGCTTCTGCTCTTGGGGTAGACTGGACTATTAAGCCGGAATTCGCAAGAACTTTAACGAACCATACGATGACGCTGCAGGGGAATTTTGATCCTGCAAGACTTCATTCAACCCCTGAAACGATTAAGAAGATGGTGAATGAAATGATTAACCGTTTTGGAAAAGACAGATATATTGCCAACTTAGGTCATGGAATTCTACCGAATGTACCTGTTGAAAATGCTGAAGCATTCATCAGAGCGGTAGTTGACTGGAAACCGAATGTATAAGATTATTCTCTTAAGAAAATATAAAAGCCTTGTTGTCCATTAGCAGGGCTTTTTTATTGTAATTTAATTTTTCCGGAGGGTTTATTTAACACGAAAAGCATTATAGCAGGAGGAGAAATCTGCCTGAAATGTGCTCCCGGCAATTATCAGGTCATTATTGAGGGCCGGTGTTATTGTATACCAATACACTAATAAAAAAAGCAGCCCAAAGGCTGCTTTAATTCTATATCGTAGAGATTCTTTATTAATTAACTCAACATTCTCTGTGCTTTTCTGACACCTTCTACCAAAGCATCAATTTCTTCGAAAGTGTTATAAACAGCGAAACTTGCTCTTACCGTTCCTGCAATATTAAAGAAGTTCATAATAGGCTGCGTACAGTGGTGTCCTGTTCTTACAGCAATTCCCATTTTATCAAGGATCATCCCTACATCAGAGGCAATCCCCACTCCTTCCAGATTAAAGGAAACAACACCTGTTCTCTTTGCTTTTTCACCATAGATCTTAATACCCTCTATTTCCAAAAGCTGTCTTTGAGCATACTCTAATAATGCATTTTCATGATTCTGAATATGGGTATGGCCAACTCTGTTCATAAAATCAACAGCAGCACCTAAAGCAATATTTCCACCTACATTTGGTGTTCCTGCTTCATATTTAAATGGAAGACCTGCATAGGTAGTTCCTTCAAAAGAACAGGTTGCAATCATCTCTCCTCCTCCATGGAATGGTGGCAAAGCTTCTAATATTTCACGTTTTCCATATAAAATGCCTGTTCCCATAGGCGCATACATTTTATGACCTGAAAATACAAAGAAGTCGCAATCCATCTTCTGAACATCAATATTGAAATGCGGCGCAGACTGAGCTCCGTCTATCACAACATAGGCATCCGTATTTTTTCTTGTCTTGGCAATAATCTCTTCAATAGGATTCACAATACCCAGCGCATTGGAAACCTGATTTACAGAAACAACCTTCGTTTTTTCACTTAAAAACTGATCAAAATAATCCATCTGAAGAATTCCGTTTTCATCAATCGGAATCACACGAAGTTTTGCTCCTGTCCTTTCACAAAGCATCTGCCAGGGAACAATGTTAGAATGGTGCTCCAGATATGAAATAATGATTTCATCATCTTTCTGCAGTTTCTGGGTTAAAATATAAGCGATAAGGTTTAATCCTTCTGTTGTTCCTTTTGTAAAAATCACTTCAAAGTCATGCTCAGCATTGATGAATTTTTGAATCTTTCTTCTTGAAAGCTCCATTTCTTCTGTTGCCAGTTGACTCAGTGTATGAATTCCTCTGTGAACGTTGGCATTAAGTTCTGTATAATATGCGTGACAGACTTCCAAAACTGAATTTGGTTTTTGGGATGTAGCGGCATTATCAAGGTAAACCAGGGGCTTACCGTTCACTTCTCTGTCCAATATAGAAAACTGGCTTCTTATTTCCTGAATGTCAAACATTTATTTATTATTTAAATTAAAACGTCCTTATTTAGAACTCTTCAAATTTACGGCTTTTTTTCCGAAAGGAAGCATGAGGTGAGGGACTGATCGCGGTCAGTTGATAGAAATATTCAATAATTTACAATAAAGAAATCCGATAAATAAAGATAAAGTTATTGAAAGACTAAGAGATTAAAGTTTTATCTCTATTCTTACTTTTAGAAAATATAAAACCTACCAATAAATTGATAGGTTTTATATTGTTTAAATAAGCAATTCTTATTCTGCTGCAGTTTCTGCTGCTGCTTCAGGAGCTGCACCTTCTTCAGTTGCAACTTCTTCCTCATCATCATCATCCATTGCAGCTGCACCTCCTTTCATTGCATTTCTAGACATCTTAACAGCAACTACTACTGCATTGTCCGGGTGTACGAAAGAATATCCTTCTGTTTTGATACCACCGATGTAAAGTTTGTTACCAATTCTTAATGGAGTAACATCTACAACGATTTCGTCAGGTAGGTTAGCAGGAATAGCTTTTACTTTTAGTTTTCTGAAAGACTGACGTAAAACACCACCAGCAACAACACCTTTAGAACGTCCGGTAATTCTTACAGGAACTTCCATGATCACTGGCTTATCGTCAGATAACTGATAGAAGTCGATGTGAAGAATTTTGTCAGTAATTGGGTGAAACTGAATATCCTGAAGAACAGCTGGAATTGTTTTTCCGTCAACCTCAATAGATACCGTGTGTGCTTCAGGAGTGTATACTAATCCTTTGAAAGCTCTCTCTTCAGCAGAGAAGTTCAAAGGTGCTTCACCTCCATAAACAACACAAGGAACTAATTCAGCATCACGTAAAGCTTTTGTAGACTTTTTGCCCACGCTTTCTCTTTTTGTACCTTGAATTGTAATAGATTTCATTTATAAAAAATTTAAAAAATTGTTCTGATTTTAATTTGCAATTACCTTAAAATCAATTAAATAACAAATTTACTGCTAATTGATTTGTGCTCATGAACCATCGTCATAACGTCAGCAAATAATGGGGCGCAAGATAGCACTTTTATTTTAGATGACAAATTATTTTTAACAGGAATTGAGTCAGTTACAATAACTTCCAACAATTTTGAATTCTCAATATTCTCGTAAGCCTTCCCTGAAAGCACTCCGTGAGTAGCCATTGCTCTTACTGTTTTCGCTCCTTTTTCAATTAAGATATCTGCTGCTTTACAAAGCGTACCCGCAGTATCAATCATGTCATCAATAAGGATTACGTTCTTACCTGTCACATCCCCGATAAGGAACATTTCTTCTACAACGTTTGCTTTTTTTCTTTCCTTATAAGCAATTACTACTTCTGCACCCAGGTGACCAGCATAGTTTTTAGCTCTTTTTGCACCTCCCATATCCGGAGAAGCAATGGTAAGATTATCAAGGTTTAAAGATCTTATATAATCTACGAAGATACTGGAGGCATACAGGTGATCTACCGGAATTTCGAAGAACCCTTGAATCTGATCTGCATGAAGATCCATAGTCATAATTCTTGTTGCACCCGCAGCTGTAAGAAGGTTGGCAACTAATTTAGCACCGATCGGCGCTCTTGGTTTGTCTTTTCTGTCCTGTCTGGCAAGTCCGAAGTAAGGAATTACTACGGTAATGCTCTTTGCAGAAGCTCTTTTTGCTGCATCAATCATTAGAAGAAGCTCTAAAAGATTGTCTGCGGGAGGGAATGTAGATCCAATCAGGAAAACTCTTCCTCCTCTTACAGATTCATCCAAAACAGGCTCAAATTCCCCGTCGCTGAACTCCTGAAAGTTGATTTTTCCTAATTCTTTCCCATAATTCTGGGCAATTTTCTCTGCCAAGTCCCTGCTGGTTCTTGTACAAAATAGATAACTTAACTGATCGGCCATTTTTACTTTTTAAAAGATTTTGCAAATTTAAAAAAAAACCACAAGATTTACTCCTGTGGTTTCTAAGTTTTTATTTTATCAATTATTAAGGGAACTTAACTCCTGAATATTTGTTCGGATCTACCTGCGGAAGTGTAGACTTGTATTTAGCATTGATAGACTTAATAAATTCATTAGCAACAATACCGTATCCACGTCCTGTAAGGTGAACTCCATCTAAAGAGAAGGCTCCTCCTGTAACAAATTTCGCAGAATATTTTACACCATTAAATACAATTCCTGACTGTGCATTCAATTCAACCATCTTAGCGTTGGCATCTACAAATGCAAGTCCATAGGAATCAGCAAGTGATTTTATAGAAGCATTATATGCAGTTGTTGCTGTTTTCACATATCCTGCTTCTGTTTTTGTTAATACATGCTGGTTTTGTAACGGATAAGAAATTCCATAAATATTTACCGGTGCAGGAACTCCTGCTGCAGTACTTCCAATTACAGAACTTGTAGTAAGCAAAATATAATCATCCGCCGTTGCCTGTCTTGCCTGTCCAAAAATCTGTCCGAAAGCTGCAGCCAACTGAGCCCCCAAAGAAGGAGTAAGTGCTGCTGTAAGCTGAGCAGAAAGATCCGTCAGCGCAACATCTTTAATTAAAACAGGGTTCGGACCTGCAGCGGAAAGCAAATTAATTCTATCCCCAGCTCCAAAAGCAGTAAGTGCCTGCTTCAAAGGACCATATAAACTCGTATTAAGAGTTGTCAAATTTGAACCTAAAAGAGCAGGTGTTAAAGGGTTATAAGGCACAGTAGTAAAGAAAGGCACTGAAGTAACAGAAGGGATATTGGCAATAACTCCTTTTGTTGTTCCTACACTTTTAAGACCGTCTAAAACCGCCTTAATAGATCCGGCAACAAGTGCAGGATCAGAGATATCATTTGATTTATAAGTTGTAGGATTTGTATTTCCTGTCTGAACTGTCGCAGTCGAATATGTTGTAACTCCTCCTACAGTCTGCGAGTTTGTTCCTCCGTTGGTAGCATATGACAATACATCATTATTTCCTATCCAAAGAGAGAAAAACGTAGCTTTCTGAGCCATAGCATCAGCCAGCACACTGGTTGTTGCAGAAGAAGCAAATCTTACAAAATAAGGATTGGCTGTACCAGTTAGAAGACCTGCCTGACTACCGTATCCAGGAGCTACCAAGTGGAATGACTTCGCACCAGGAACTCCCATGTTATTATAAGATCCTCCGCCAGACAATACATCCAATGCTGCTGCCGCGCCACTTGGCACAGGAGCTAAAGATCCGTTAACAACCTGCAGAGTCAATTTACCAGGGAAGCCTGGAAGATTATTGAATCCACCTACGTCATTAGGCATCAAAGGTTGTTTAAAGTCTCCTCCGCCTGCAAGTTTCATCTGTGCAGCAATCATACTTGGATAAGATTCATTTTGACCACTGCTGTACAGTGCACCATCACGATATCCTGAAGTAAGGGAATTCCCTAAAGATATATATTTTGAAAAGTCTGCGTCACCTTTTGTTACCGGAATATCTTTCACATCCGTATCGAAATCCGTATTACAGCTTACTGTAAAAAGAAGTGCAGAAACTGCAATTGTCGATATTATGATTTTTTTCATAGTCTTCTAAAATTAAAATGGATTATAAGATAAACCTAGACCTAAGTAAAATGCTGTTGCTTTAGACTGCCCGTAGAAACCTAAATTAGCATTATTTACATTTCTGTATTGAGGCATTGCATATCCTCCCGCAATATCAACCCCAAATTGTTTCAGCTTAATACCGATACCTCCTGTAATAACATAAGTGTCATATGAAGGTGTTTCCGGAATAAAGTTATCCGTTGTATAAGGTGCTTCATCATAGTAAGCCCCCAAACGTCCATAGATCATATTGGTGAATGCGTATTGAGTTCCCAATCGGAATGTTTTGGAGTTTTTAAAGTTTTTAGGATTTGTAAGAACGGTCGGATCTGATGGATTGTTTCCAATTGGAGCATTCTCGAAATCCAATGTAAGTTTACTGTATCGCTCCCATCCATGGTAGTTAAAGTCCGCAGAAACCTGCCATTTTGGTGTCACCTTATAAGTTAAACCGATTGTATATTCTTCAACCAACGGAAGTGTGGCTGAAAAACCATCCTGCCCTGCTGCATTTAGTTTTAGCTGATTATAAACAGATTGTGAAGGGAACTGGAATGTAGCTGTCCCGTTTTTAGCTTTCATGTCTATTGCTGAACGGTAGGCAATACTTACATCTAATTTCGGATCAGGTCTGAAATAAAAACCGAACCCATATCCATGTCCGCTTGCTTTTTTATCATTGATATTAACCTTTCCGTCAAATTGCGTTACTGCCTTGTCCCAATCTACCACTCCTTTTGCATAAATATAGCTAGCCCCAAAAGACACCCATGGAGCAAGTTTCACAGAAATCATTGGCTGGAAATAGAAACTTTTCAGTTCTAATTTCTGAACCATTTCTTTCCCTTCCCAGTTATCAGGCCATTTGATTGTACTTCCGAAAGGTGTTGTTACACTAAGACCTACGGTAAGTTTCTCTATTGGTCTATAAGTAATCGCTGCATAGAAAGGAGTTCCTACAGGGTTATCTGTTTCCGTACTTTGCAAAGTATTGAAGTTTTGAAAAGTAACTTTGTTACTTGCAGCAAACCCTCCTGCCACTACACTCAGTTTGGAAGGGATAAATGACATACCCGCCGGGTTAAAGAATGTCACACTCGCGTCTTCGGCATGAGCACTAGTATGCGCCATGGCCAATTGTTTTACCCCCTGCAGGGAAACTCTGAAGCCTCCTGCGTAAGATAGAACTCCCGCCAATAAAGCAGTTGATACTAATATTTTTTTCATAGACTATTATTATATAAGTCAAATATAAAATTATTTTGAATACATCTGTTAATATTTGCTAATATTTTAAACAATATCCCCAAAGAAAACTATGTTTAAAATAACACATTTAAATAAAACAAAAGAAAACTATCATTATTAAAGGTTTAAGAACACGCAAAAAAAGTATACACCCTACTGTTTAATTTTAAACAAATGTTTAATTTAAAACTATTGTGCCACAAAAAACAAGATTACAACAATGAAATGATAATAAATGTTAAAGAAAAAAAACACTTTTTTTATTACCCTGTATCGGCTTTTATACAGCCTCCAACGTTCATTCTTATTCAAAATAAAGAAATGTTTCATTCCGAATTCGGGTTATTTAAGTATTTTAGAATTGCATAAAGATAAAAATACATAAATTTGCAGATTATAAATAATAGAAATATGAGTTGTGGATGTAAAACATCCGGCGATTCTGCACATTCTTGCGGCCCTAAAAAAACCGCAAATGGCTGTGAAAATGTAAATACCTGCGGGAATAGTTATAAATTAAGTGTTTTTGACTGGCTTTCTAACATCAACAATCCGGCACCAAACAGGTGTGATTTTGTAGAAGTTAGGTTTAAAAATGACAGAAAATCGTTTTATAAAAATGTAAATAATATTCCTTTACATATTGGTAGTGTAGTTACAGTAGAATCAAGTCCGGGACACGATGTAGGCGTAGTAAGCCTTACGGGAGAATTAGTAAAGATTCAGATGAAAAAGAAAAAGTTTTCTGAAGAATCGGCACTCAAAATATACAGGCAGGCCAACCAAAAAGATCTTGAGGTATGGCAGGAAGCAAGAAAAAAGGAAGATGGCGTAAAGCTTGAAGCAAGAAAAATTGCACAAAGATTAGGCCTTGAAATGAAAGTTACCGATGTGGAATATCAGGGTGACTCTTCAAAAATCACTTTCTACTACACTGCTGATAACAGAATAGATTTCAGACAGTTGATTAAAGATTATGCCGGAGCATTCCGCACAAAGATCGATATGAAACAAATCGGTTTCAGACAGGAAGCTGCCAAAGTGGGTGGAATCGGGTCTTGCGGACGTGAGCTTTGCTGCTCTACATGGCTTACCGATTTCAGATCTGTAAACACGAATGTTGCAAGATATCAACAGCTGAGTATCAACCCTCAGAAACTGGCAGGACAATGTGGCAAGCTTAAATGCTGTCTTAACTATGAGCTTGACAGTTATCTGGATGCATTAAGCAACTTTCCTTCTTCTTCAACTACTTTGGATACAGAGAAAGGGAAAGCGTTCTGTATTAAAATTGACGTTTTCAAAAAGAAAATGTGGTTTGCTTATGTGGATAGTTCCATTGCATGGTATGATTTCGATATTGATCTTGTTAAAAAGCTGATTTCAAAAAATAAAAGAGGAGAAAAAACACTTCCTCTTGAAGACTTGAAACAGCCTGAAACCTCTACTCATAATATTGATCTGATCCAGGAAAACAATGTGGATCGTTTCGAGAAGAAAAACAGAGGAAACAGGAACAGAAACAACCAGAATAAGCAGAATAACAACCAACAGGGACAACAGGGGCAAGGACAAAAAAGAAACAGACCGGACAGACAAGAAAGACCGGAAAGATCTGATAAAACAGAAAACCCAAATGCTCAGTCTGCCAATCAGCCTAAACCTCAAAAGCATCACCCACAGCAAAAAGCACCTGTGGAAAAAGCTGTGAATAATTCTGACACTGATAAAAAACAACAGAGCAGCCCAAACAAGAAGAAATTCAAAAAGAAATATCCTCCAAAAAAAGATAATAATGCATAAAATTTTAGGATTACTGTCACTTATCCTTTTCTTTAGCTGTAACTCTTCCTCAGGAGGAGATATCATCATGAATTCCGTTGATAACAAATGGAATAAGAAAAGTGAACAAAAATTTAATCTTGAAATTTCAGATCCGCAGAATCCTAAAAATATTATATTTGTTGTAAGAAACAACAACAATTATCCTTACAGTAATATAAGGTTTATAGTGAATTTCACTAATCTCCAAAACAAAAAAAAGGAAACAGACACCTTGAATTATGTACTGGCAAAACCGAACGGAGAATGGCTTGGTACAGGGTTTGGTGATACGAAGGAAACTTTGTTTCAGTATAAAGTAAATTATCAATTTCCAGGGAAAGGAAAATATGAAATCGGCCTTACCCAGGCTATGAGAAATGACAACCTTCCGGGAATTGAGGATATTGGCGTAAAAATAGAAACGGCTAAACCGTAACCATAAATGGAAGAAAACAAAAAAAATGCAGGAAATAAGGGGAAAACATTTCCTCTGCCTCCCAAGAAAAAGAAAGACACCTCCTGGAAAAAATGGGTTTCGTTTATTTGGATCGGACTCATTGCAGTAGTTCTGGGAATTTCAGGACTTTTCTTTTCGGTTTCTCAAGGGTTCCTTGGGGAAATGCCTGATGTAAAAGAACTTGAAAATCCGGACATCTTTGTTGCTTCTGAGATCATTTCTTCAGATGGAGTAACTCTGGGTAAATTTGAAAAAGAAAAAACTCAGCCAATTGTTTACAAGGATCTTCCTCCTTATCTTATTTATGCGCTGCAGGCTAAAGAAGATGAGCGTTTCAAAGAACACTCAGGAATCGATTTATATTCCGTTGCCAGAGCCGTAGCGTATGGTGGTGGACGTGGCGGGGGTTCTACCATTACCCAGCAGCTTGCCAAACTTCTTTTCACAGGAAACGCTTCTCAGAATAAAGTTCAGAGAGCATTCCAGAAACTGAAAGAATGGGTGGTAGCGGTAAGCCTTGAGAAAAGATATACCAAAGAAGAAATTATCACTCTTTATTTTAATAAGTTCGATTTCCTTTTCAATGCTAATGGTATTGAAATGGCTTCCAGAGTTTACTTTAACAAGAAGACTTCTGAGCTTACACTACCTGAAGCGGCAACATTTGTTGCCATGCTAGAAAATCCAAGAAAAAACAATCCTTACCGATATCCTGAAAAGGCCAAAGAAAGAAGGAATGTCGTATTGGATCAAATGCAGAAAACCGGATATATTGATGCTGCAACCTATGAAAAAGCAGCCAGCACTCCAATTGAAGTAGATTTCCACCCTATCAAAAGCATCACTGACGGATATTCTGCTTATTACAAATTTTATCTGAGAAAAGAGATTGACAAATATCTTGAAGCTCATGAAAAAGAAACCGGTAAAAAACTTAACCTTTACAAAGACGGTTTAAAAATATACGTCACTCTTGATTCTAAAATGCAGAAATATGCTGAAGAGTCAATCAAAGAACACTTAACAGATCTCCAGAAGAGATTTGATGCAGAGCAGAGAGGAAGAAAGAACAGACCTTTCTACTACCTGAATGACAAACAAATCAAAGATGTAATGGTTCAGGCCATGAAAAGAACCGGCCGTTACAAATTGCTGAAAGCTGACGGAATGCCTGAAGATTCTATCATGATGGAGTTCAAGAAACCTATCAAAACTTCACGATTCACATGGGCCGGAGAAGAAGAGGTTGAAATGTCTCCTTGGGATTCTATCAGATATCACAAACAAATTGCACAGGCAGGTTTGATGTCTATGGTTCCGGGAACCGGAGAAATCAAAGCATGGGTAGGTGGTATAGACTGGCAGCACTTCCAGTATGACCATATCAAGCAAGGTAAGAGACAGGTAGGATCTACATTTAAACCTTTCGTATATGCCACTGCTATTATGAAACTGGGAATGACTCCTTGTTCGGCTGTTTCTAACGGAACTTATGATCATAACGGATGGCATGTACCGGGAAGAGGTGGAATGCTTACTTTAAAAGATGCATTGGCACACTCACAAAACCCTGTTGCTGCAAGACTTATTGAAATGACAGGAGTGGACGCTGTCATCCAGACTGCAAGAGACTTGGGAGTAACAGAAGATATTCCAAGAAACAATACTATCGCTCTAGGTTCATCAGATATTACGATTTACGAAATGCTTGGTGCATACAGTACTTTCGCCAACTATGGAAACTACAACAAACCAGAGATGATCTGGAGAATTGAAGATGCCAACGGTAGAGTGATCAAAGAAGTAAATGTAGAACCGAAAGAAGTAATGAACCCAATGTATGCTTACACTATGATTGAACTGATGAAAGGTGTTGCACAATACGGAACCGCTTCCGGAGAACTGGGCAGAAGAGGAATTTCAAAAGCAGTAGAAATTGCTGCCAAAACAGGAACCACTCAGAACAACTCCGATGGATGGTTTATGGGAATTACTCCAAAACTGGCAACCGGAGCATGGGTTGGATGGGAAGACAGAGCGACTCACTTCTTTGGAACAGGTGAAGGTCAGGGTGCGAAAATGGCATTACCGATTTGGGCAATTTTCATGAAGAAAGTATGGGCAGATAAGAGCTTAGGAGTTACTCCTGATGATAAATTCGTAAAGCCTTCAGACTGGAAAGACGGATGTTCAAACCTTAAAGGACTAAGCGGAGGATATGGAGATGACGGAAGCCTTCAAACCATTGACGAAATCAAAAATCCGAGACCGGCAGATCCAACTCCTAAAAAAACAACAGAAAAGAAAGAAGATAACATTAATGAAAACCTTCATTCTAATGATGAAGTAGATTTCAATAAATAAATTCTCTTTTACAAATACACAAGACCTTTCAATAATCTGGAAGGTCTTTTCTTTTATAATTAATACCTTTGGAGGATGAATATCGAACGTATCAGACAGCCATTTATTGAAAATTTTCCCGGTGATTTCTCCAACAACCCCATGCAGAGAAACACCCCAAAGGTTTTATTTGCCACCATTAACCCTGCCGGCTTTGACAAACCTGAGCTGATTGCTTTTAACGAAGCTTTATCACAGGAAATAGGGCTGGGAAAATTTGAAGATAAAGACCTGAACTTTCTGGTGGGAAATAATCTTCCGGACAATGTTCGAACCTATGCTACAGCTTATGCAGGACATCAGTTCGGAAACTGGGCAGGACAGCTTGGAGACGGAAGAGCCATCCTTGCAGGTGAAATTATTAACGAGGCAGGAAAAAAGACAGAAATTCAGTGGAAAGGAGCCGGCGCTACCCCATACTCCAGACATGCCGATGGAAGGGCCGTTTTAAGATCTTCTGTAAGGGAATATCTGATGAGTGAAGCTATGTATCATTTAGGAATCCCTACAACAAGAGCATTGAGCCTGGCTTTTACCGGTGAAGATGTAATGCGTGACATCATGTATAACGGAAATCCAAAGTTAGAAAAAGGAGCAGTGGTCATCAGAACAGCCGAAAGCTTTCTGCGTTTCGGACACTTTGAACTCATGTCTGCCCAAAGAGAATACAACAACCTACAAGAATTGGCTGATTTTACTATTGAAAACTATTATCCGGAAATTACATCATCAGACCATCAGAAATATAAAGACTTCTTTGAAAATATATGTACCCGTACTGCGAATTTAATGGTTGAATGGTTCAGAGTAGGCTTCGTACATGGAGTGATGAATACAGATAACATGTCAGTTCTGGGATTAACCATTGATTACGGTCCTTATTCAATGATGGACGAATATGATTTGAATTTCACACCCAATACAACAGATCTTCCGGGAAGAAGATATGCATTCGGAAAACAGGGGCAGATTGCCCAGTGGAATCTTTGGCAGCTGGCTAATGCCCTTCATCCATTAATTAAAGATGAAAAGTTTTTGGAAAACACTTTAAATAATTTTGGAACCTATTTTTGGGAAGCCCATGACCAGATGCTTTGCAAAAAGTTCGGATTTGATCAGCTGCGACAGGAAGATGAAGATTTCTTCACCAACTGGCAAGGTCTTATGCAAGAGCTTCAGCTGGATTACACCCTGTTTTTCAATCAACTGGTAAAAACAACTCAAGAAACCAATATATCAGAGCATTTCAGAGATGTGTCTTATATTATTTTGAGCGAAGAAAAGCTGGCAAAACTTAATAATTTCATCAAAAGCTACAGATCAAGATTAGAACTAAACTCTATTTCCCAAAAAGAATCTTTAGCCATGATGGAAAAATCAAATCCAAAATTCATCCTTCGAAATTATCTTCTTTACGAATGCATAGAGGAAATCAGCCATGGTAAAAAAGAGATGCTGGAAAAGCTCATAAAAGCCCTCGAAAATCCATATCAGGAAATATACACTGAGTTCTCTGCCAAAAGACCGTCGGAATATGATGATACAGCAGGATGTTCCACACTTTCATGCAGTTCGTAATTAACAAATATTCATAAAAAATTAAAAACAACGTAATTATTTTCATTTTTTTATTATATTTACTATCAACTTTAAATGTAAACCAAATGAAAACAAAATTACTATTTATTTCCCTAATCTCTTTTGTATTTGGGAATGCACAGATTCTCTCAGAGACTTTTCAGGGTACGACATTTCCACCAACAGGATGGACTACCGGAACAAATGTAGCTTCAAGACCTTGGGGATTCACTACCACCATCTTCAATGCAACCGGTCAAACAACATTTAATATCACTGGAGGTAAATCCGCAGGTATCGGATGGATTGCCCAGGCACAGGACGCTCATTTAACAAGTCCTTCTTTCAGTTTAGTAGGAACAACAAGTCCAGTACTAAAATTCAATGCAAAAATTGGATACGAATACATGGTGGATCCAAATCCAAACGGAGATCTAAAAGTAGAAGTATCAACAGATGGAGGAACCACATGGAACCAGGTATGGGTTGAAGAAAACTATGGATTATTTATCGATTATGAAACATTGGCAATTACAGTGAGTTTAACTCCTTATGCAGGGCAAGCCAATGTTAAATTCCGATTTCATTACGTAGCTAATGACGCAGACAGCCTTTCTATAGATGATGTACAGGTTTTAGCAAGTGCTACATTAGCTACTCAGGAAGCAAATGCTAAAGTAAAAGATTTCACTGATATCTATCCAAACCCGACAAAAGGAGAAATCAACATCAGAACAGACAAAAAAATCAAATCTTCCACAGTATTTGATGTAAGCGGAAAATCTCTGCTTAACAATACTTCTGAAAGATTGGATATGTCTTCACTTCCAAAAGGAATCTATCTATTAAAAGTTGACTTCTCAGACGGAACGTCCAAAACAGAAAAAGTAATCAAACAATAACAACGTTCATACAATCTTTCACAACCACCATTTTTGGTGGTTTTTTTATTTTATTTTTGCAAAAAATTTGACCTGTGTCTTATATCAAAACAAAAATCACCGATTTTTTCAAACTGGTTTTTCCTTCCACCTACTCTGAAGTGGCAGTATTTCTGTTTTTTATTGTCTGTTATGGAATTTTAGGTTCTTATATTGCAATCCATTACAGGATTATTTTTGACAATAGAATTCCATGGGATGCTTATTTCAGTTTTGACAATAAGTCTATTCTTATGACGGGAGGTAGTTTTGAGAGACATCCTCTATCCTACTATTTTTTTAACTGGGTAAGAGAGTTTTCACTATTTATTTCAGGAGGAAAAATGGACGCCAACTTCAGGCTCACGCTGGCATGGCTTAGTAACATCATCATCACATTGAACATTATTCAGGTATTTAAATATTTAAAGAATATCATTTACCTTCCTTTATGGTTAAGCCTTTTAATTACTTTGTTCTTTGGAGTTTTTTCAACTAATATCATCCTTTCTTTCACTCCGGAGAACTTTACTTACACTTTATTCTTGCTCTCATTATACAATTACTATGCAGCCATAAAACTGAGAAAAGAAGAAAAGATACCCGCAACTGCATTATCCCTGGCGGGGATAACCATTGGAGGGCTTACCATTACCAATTTTGTCAAAGTTTTTATTCCCCTTATTTTCGAAAAAGATCTTTTCAGAAGCTGGAAAAAATTTGGAAATGCATTATTTAGGGTGGCAATCACTATGATCTGTTTCATTGTTCTTTATTTGAACAGAATTGATTTTAAATACCAGAACATCTTTTCAAAAACAAATCAGCAGTATGAAAAGTTCTCAAATGTAAAGTCGATGCCAACATGGGATATGATTTTTTCTTTCTTCTTCGGAGGGAATATTCTTTTCCCGGGATTCATCATGTCAGACAAGCATAATATGAAAGGATTTAATTTCAAAGGACTTTATATGGATCTCTATTCATCAGCTATTCCTTACTTTTTCATAGCAATATTACTGATCCTGATAAGTTGGAGTTATATTAAGAATTTTAAAAACAAATGGGTTCAGATAATTATTATTTCGTTTTTGATTGACATTGTTATCCATTGTGTGATGAGGTTTGGCCTTCACACTTCCTATATCTATGGAGGACATTTTGTTTTTGTATATCCTCTGCTTTTAGGATGGCTCTTTTTTACTTACAGAACATCACCGAAAATGATGTCATTTTTAACATTAACTGTCGCAATATTATGTACTTATCTGCTGGTCAATAATATCTTTAGAATGTCAGAATTCTTCTGGTTTATGGAAAATTATTATCAATAAAAAAAGCTGAGAAATTTCTCAGCTTTATGTTTTTTATGTTGAAATAAGTTCTTCCTATTTTGCCTCGGCACAGAAAATTCTATACTGCACAGCAACTGCCGATTTAAAGTATTCTCTGATTTTGGAAAGATCGCTGGCAGCACTTTGTTTTGTAAAATAACTTCCGGCTAAAATTTTATAATTAGGTCTTAAAGATGCATCTGTTTCCACTTTCAGATTAGGAAATCTTTTTCTGAAATAAGATTTCACCTCATTAGCTTCTTCATTACTTTTCACTGTTGTAATCTGGATTTTAAACCCTAAAATTCTAGGATTTTTCCTACAGATTTCAGCATTCGTAAGCTCTCTGCTCGGCACAAAGATCTTAGGTGGTTTTGTATTGATTCCTGTAGAAATTCCAGTATCATTATTACTAAAATCTTTAGAAGAATTTGTTGGAGTCACTTTAGCACACTTCCCTTCAATTCCTTCCAAAGCAGCATTTATTTTGGAATCCATTGTCATAACAAGCTCTGTTCCTGACAGGGTATCCTTTTTAACAACTTGCTGTGCTTCAATATTATAAAATCCAAATAATGATAATATCGAAAATATTTTGATTAGATTTCTCATTTAAACTTGTTTCCGCAAATTTATACAAATTAAAAAACTATACCAAACTGGTTATTTAGAATCAATACAAATTAAACGTAAATGATATTTTCCCTTTTCGATATACCGTTAAATTCCTGTTAAAAATATTATTTTTGCGGAATTGATTGAATGTTCAATAATTTACTAACATAAGATAATTTAAATGATTAGTTGGAGAAAGCATTATAAAAAAACGTTGATCGCAATAGGCTTATTGCTATCAACCAGTGCTTCATTTTACGGGCAAGACGGCGATCCTAAAAACGGAGAGAAACTTTTCAAAGCGAATTGTACTGCATGTCACGCGCTGGACAAACAGGTTGTAGGACCACCATTAAAAGGGGTTGTAGAACGTGTAAAGACAGAAGGTGGTGTAGGCAAAGATTGGCTTTACAAGTGGATCAAAGACAACAAAGCTCTGAGAGCTTCCGGGGATAAATACGCCAATGAGATTTTTGAGAAGTTTAACAAGACTGAAATGCAGCAGTTTCCTAATCTTACAGATAAGGATATTGACGACATTTTAGCTTTCACTACTAATCCGCCAGAGCCGGAACCAAAGAAAGATGATGCGAAAGCAACAGCTGATGCTGGCTCTACTGCTGCAGCTCCTGCAGACAAAACTACTACAAACGTTGTCATCATTTCGCTTTTAGCAATCGCAGGTTTACTGGTTTGGATCTTGGCTAAACTAAGACAACTGGTAAAATTAGGTCAGTCTGAAGATTTAGCCGGGCTTAATGAAACAAGAGTGCGCTCTTTCAGTGAAATGTATGAGAAGTTCCACTTCATTGGCAAAGGGTTATTAGCAATTCTTGCTATTTTAGCTGCTTACGGAGTATGGAACTGGTTAATGTGGATTGGGGTTTACAAAGGTTACAAACCTGAGCAGCCTATCTATTTCTCTCACAAAATTCACGCCGGAGAACAGAAAATTGACTGTCAGTTATGTCACTCCAGTGCCAAATACGGAAAAGTATCTGAAATTCCTTCTATGAACGTTTGTATGAACTGTCACAGAACAATTTCTGAATACAACGCAGATCACTACATGGAGCCAGGAAAAGATAAGGCATTCTATGACGGAGAAATCCAGAAGATCTACGCAGCAACAGGCTGGGATCCTGCAAAACAACAGTACACAGGAAAAACACAACCGGTTGAATGGACAAGAATCCACAACATGCCAGACTTCGTGTACTTCAACCACTCTCAGCACGTAATTGCTGGAGAACAGGCGATCATCAATTCTTTCAACAAAAAGAACCCTAACAACAAAATCGATGTTGTATGTAAAGCTTGTCACGGTAAAATTGATACAATGAATGTTGTTCAGATGGCAAACGACTTTACTATGGGATGGTGTATCGAGTGCCACAGAACGACTGAAGTTGATATGAACAACGGTTATAATAAAGAGTACTTCAAAAATCTACATGACAAGTTGAAAAAACAATATCCACAAGATGGAGGTAAGATCACTGTAGATGCAATTGGAGGTCTTGAGTGTGGTAAATGTCATTATTAATAACTAAAAAATTAGAAGTATAAATGGCTTCAAACAAAATACAATTCAGAAGTATTCATGAACTTAAAGATCCAGCTTTGAATAATAAGCTGGCTCAGAAAGAGTTTCAGGAAGAAATTCCGGTAGAAGATTTCCTTGGAGATGCTGAGAAAAACGGATCTAGTACTTCAAGAAGAGATTTCCTTAAATTACTAGGTTTCTCTACAGCAGCAGTAACATTAGCTGCCTGCGAAGCTCCGGTAATTAAAACGATTCCTTATGTGGTAAAGCCGCATGACATTATTCCGGGAATCCCTAATTATTACGCTTCAACTTATTTTGATGGTTTCGACTTTGCTAGTGTTTTAGTAAAAACCCGTGAAGGTAGACCTATCAAAATTGAACCCAATCCGGCTGGTGGTGATTTAGGTAAAACTAACGCAAGAGCTCAGGCAAGTGTTCTTTCTCTTTATGATAATGATAAAGTAAAGCAGCCTAAACTAGACGGTAAAGATGAAACTTTCGATAAAGTAGACAGTTTCGTTATTAAAGGTTTGGAAGAAGCTAAAGCGTCTGGCAAAAAAATTGTGGTTTTATCACACTCTTTTGCTTCACCAACTTTCAAAAAGTTATTCGCTGAATTCAAAGCTAAATATCCTACAGCTGAATTAGTAACTTATGATGCTTTCCCTTACGCTGCAGGATTAGATGCGGCTCAGGAAGTATTCGGACAAAGAGCATTACCTGTTTACGACCTTAAAGGTTCTGAACTGGTAGTTTCTTTCCAGGCTGATTTCTTAGGAGATTATAACGCTTCAAGCTTAGAAACATCTTATGCAGCAGCAAGAAAGCCAGGACCAAACATGTTGAGACACATTCAGGTGGAATCTAACATGTCATTAACGGGTGCTAATGCTGATTCAAGATACAGATTAAAACCAAGTGCTGTAAACAAAACTTTAGTTGAAGTTTACAATGCAATTGTAGGTAGTGGTACTTCTGATAAGACGGCAACTGAAATTGCTAACGAATTGAAAGCAAAAGGAAGCAAAGCTGTTGTTTTCGCTGACGGTTCCAAAGGAGCACAGGTTTTAGCACACTTAATCAACCAAAAATTAGGTTCAGTTGCTTTCACAGGTAAAGCAAACTTCCTTAAAGAATTCGACGGTGCAAGATATCAGGAATTCCTGGGATGGATAAATGGTGGACAAGTAGGTGTATTGGTTACCAACAACGTAGACCCTATCTACTCTCATCCAAAAGGAGAAGATTTCAAAAAATCTTTATCAAAAGTTCCTTACGTAATTGCTGTAGCAGATAAGAAAAATGAAATGTACAAAGCAGCGAAAGCTGTAATTCCGGTTGCTAACTGGCTGGAGTCTTGGGGAGATATCGAACCACAGACAGGAGTATATTCATTAATGCAGCCTACGATCCAGAAGATCTACAAATCAAGACAGATTGAAGAATCTCTATTGGTATGGAAGAATGGAAAAAACAATGCAGCAAACAACTACTACGATTATTTAAAGGCAAGCTCAGCTTCTCTTTTAGGTGGTACTTCTTTCAACAAAGCATTGTATAACGGTATCAACGCTTCCACAAACGCTACTACTTTATCTTATGCAGGTGGAAACGCTGCTCAGGCTGTTGCGGAACTAGGAAACTTTAAAGCTTCTGAATTAGAATTAGTATTATACACTAAGACTTCAATGGGAGACGGTACTCAGGCAAACAACCCTTGGTTACAAGAATTACCTGACCCGATCACAAGAATGTCTTGGGATAACTACCTTACAATTTCTCCTAAAGATGCAGAGAAATTTGCAATTGATAACGATCTTAATGCGAGAATGCAGTTAGATGGTTCTATTGTAAACCTTACTGTAAACGGAGTTACGATAAAAGATGTTCCTGTATTCGTACAGCCAGGACAGGCTGAAGGATCTGTAGGTCTCGCACTTGGTTATGGTAAGAAAAACTCAGGAGCAACTGCAGATACTGGTGTAAATGCTTATCCTTTATTTGACGGTTCTAACCTTGTTCTTTCAGGGGTAAAAATCGAAAAAACAGGAGAAGATCACGAATTCGCAGGTATCCAGCTTCAAAATACATTGATGGGTCGTTATGAAATCGCGAAGGAAGTTCCTTTGGCAGATTTCATCAACGTAGCTTTCGATGATGAGCACAAAGGATGGAACAAGCCTTTGGAATACCACACGATCAGCGGAGCACTTCCGGCGAGAAAAATCGACCTTTGGGATGCTTTTGATGATACGGATGGTCCTCACTTTAATTTATCTATTGACTTAAACTCTTGTACTGGTTGTGGAGCATGTATTATTGCTTGTCAGGCAGAAAACAACGTTCCTGTAGTAGGTAAAGAAGAAGTAAGAATGTCCAGAGATATGTACTGGTTAAGAATTGACCGTTACTACTCTTCAAGACAGAAAGTTGAAGTTTACGAAGGACTGAAAGAAGGAATGGCTGTACCAGAATTGTACGGTACTGCTTTCGGAGACGGAGGTGCATTAAACCACCCTGCAGACAACCCGGATGTAATCTTCCAACCGGTAATGTGTCAGCACTGTAACCACGCTCCATGTGAAACTGTATGTCCGGTAGCGGCTACTTCACACGGTAAGCAAGGTCAAAACCATATGGCTTACAACAGATGTATCGGTACCAGATATTGTGCAAACAACTGTCCGTACAAAGTAAGACGTTTCAACTGGTTTACGTATAACCTAAATGACAAGTTCGATTTCAACATGAACAATGATTTAGGAAGAATGGTACTTAACCCTGACGTAGTTGTAAGAACTAGAGGGGTAATGGAGAAATGTTCAATGTGTATCCAAATGACTCAGAATACTATTCTTGAGGCTAAGAAAGAAGGAAGAAGAGTGAAGGATGGAGAATTCCAGACTGCTTGTTCTAAAGCTTGTTCTACTGGTGCAATGACATTTGGAGACATGAATGATAAAGATTCTTCAATCAGAGAGCAGTATGCATCTAACAGAAGATATTATTTACTAGAGGAGATCGGAACAAAACCAAACGTGTTCTATCATACTAAAGTAAGAAACAGAGTAGAAAAATAAAGTTTAAATAATAAATAGGTAAAAAATGTCAGGACATTACGAAGCTCCGATAAGGGAACCTCTAATTATTGGTCACAAAACTTATCACGATATTACAGAAGATATCGCACGACCTATCGAAGAAAGAGCAGGTAAATTATGGTGGATCTCATTATATGCTGCACTAGTTCTATTCCTCTATGGATTCGGCTGTATCGCTTACACTATCGGGACAGGTATTGGAGCATGGGGGCTTAACAGAACTATTAACTGGGGTTGGGATATTACCAACTTCGTATGGTGGGTAGGTA
Source organism: Chryseobacterium sp. RU33C (assembly GCF_900156015.1). Classification (NCBI taxonomy): domain Bacteria; kingdom Pseudomonadati; phylum Bacteroidota; class Flavobacteriia; order Flavobacteriales; family Weeksellaceae; genus Chryseobacterium; species Chryseobacterium sp. RU33C. The sequence continues at coordinate 79,854 of NZ_FTMT01000013.1, forward strand.
TCGGTCACGCCGGGACCCTAATCTCCGCAGTATTATTATTATTTAGACAGAGATGGAGAATGTCTGTAAACAGATCTGCAGAGGCAATGACGATCTTTGCGGTTGTACAGGCAGCAATCTTCCCTGTAATCCACATGGGTAGAGTTTGGGTTGGATACTGGGTATTCCCTTTGCCAAACCAATTCGGTTCTCTTTGGGGGAACTTCAACTCTCCTCTACTTTGGGACGTATTTGCGATCTCTACGTATTTCTCAGTATCAACTGTATTCTGGTTCATGGGACTAATCCCTGACTTTGCAATGATCAGAGATAGAGCTAAAACTCCTTGGACTAAGAAAATTTATACATTCCTTGCATTCGGTTGGGGTGGTAAAGCAAAACACTGGCAAAGATTCGAAGAACTTTCTTTGGTTCTTGCAGGTTTGGCAACTCCACTTGTATTCTCAGTACACACAACCGTATCATTTGACTTCGCCACTTCGGTAATTAAAGGATGGCACTCAACAATCTATCCTCCTTACTTCGTTGCTGGTGCAATCTTCTCAGGATTTGCAATGGTACAGACCCTATTGTTGGTAGCAAGAAAAGTGTGTCACTTGGAAGAGTATATTACAATGTATCATATCGAAATTATGAACATCGTAATCATCTTAACTGGTGGTATGGTAACTGTAGCTTACGCAACTGAATATTTCATCGGATGGTACTCAGGTTCAAGATTTGAAGATTTCACATACCTTTCTCCAGGTGCTGCTGTAGGACCTTACTGGTGGGCATTCTGGTCATTGATCATCTGTAACCTTGTTATCCCGGCTTCTTTCTGGTTCAAGAGACTTAGAACGAACATTATCTGGACATTCATCGTTGCATTAATCATCAACATCGGTATGTGGTTTGAGCGTTTTGATATCATCGTTATCAACCTTTCAAGAGACTACTTACCAGGATCATGGACTATGTTTAAGCCAACGATCATTGATGTGGGTGTATACTTAGGAACAATCGGATTCTTCTCTGTATTATTCTTATTATATGCAAGAACATTCCCTGTAATTGCACAGGCTGAATTAAAATCGATTTTGAAAATCTCAGGTGAAACTTATAAAGCAAAAGAAGGAGATGAGCACCACTAAAATTGTATACGGACTTTATGCTGACGACGACGACTTAATGAACGGCGTTAAAGCATTCAACGATAAAGGAATCGCAATTAACGAAGTTTATACTCCGTTTCCGGTTCACGGACTAGACAAAGCTTTAGGTTTAAAGAAAACCAGAATTTCTGATGCCGCTTTCATCTATGCTTGTTATGGTGTAACTATCGGTGCTACTCTTACATGGTATGTGATGAATCACGACTGGCCTCAGAATATCGGTGGTAAACCCGCTTTTGACTGGGGACACAACATGCCGGCATTCGTAGTTCCAATGTTCGAATTAATGGTATTCTGTGCAGCTCACATGATGTCTTTAACTTTCCTGGTTAGAAACAAAATGTATCCAGGAGCTCCAGCTCAGAACCCGGACCCAAGAACTACTGATGATAAATTCATGATGGAATTCGTAACTGAAGATGTAGAATCTGTAAAACAGTTGCTTATTGAAACTGGAGTTGAAGAAATAACTGTTAAAGACGCTTAAAATGAAAAAGAATGTATTAAAAATTACAGCGGTTTTAGGTTTAACAACAGTTTTACTTAACTCTTGCGGACCAAAGGAGAACACTCCGCTGGTATATTTCCCGGACATGTATTTTCCGGTAGCTTATGATCCGTTGATGAAAGCTCAGGATGCTTATTCAGATCATGAAAATGAAATTCCTGCTTTTGTTAAAAATAATGGTGCAACAGGTCTTTCTCCGGTAGAAGGATCAGTTGCTCAAAATAAAGATGGAGTTTTTGAAGAAAGCTTATTACCTAAAAATGTTGATGAGTACAATGCAGGGTATGAAGCATCTAAAAAACTTACAGTATCTCCTTTGAATCCGGCTAACGCAGCGAAAGATCTTGAAAGAGGAAAAATATTGTTTGATCATACTTGTGCTGCATGCCATGGAACAGGAGGTGATGGACAAGGACCTATCGTTCAAAGTGGGGCATTCTCCGGGGTACCTAACTATGCTGACAGAGAAATTACTGTAGGATCTGTTCATTATGTATTAACAAACGGTAGAAATTCCATGGGATCTTATGCTGGACAATTGAACGCAGGAGACAGATGGAGAGTAGCAATGTATGTGATGAGTGCTTTCAAAAAAGGAGCAGCAGCACCGGCAGCAGCTACAGCGGCGGCACCAGCAACAACTGAAACGACTACCGAAACTAAAAAATAAGAAAAGAAATGTATAGTTTTTCACCAAAATTAAAATCAACTTCTATAATACTTCTTGTTGTAGGTTTAGTTCTTTTCGGTATTGGTTTCTTTTTGAACAAAGGAATTTCTACTGAGAAAATAGAACAAATGATGGAAGCTGTTCATGCTTCCGGTCATACCGCTCCTACACACTCAAGTGAAATGGTTGGACCTCAGGATCACGCGGCTCACCTTGAGCATGCTACCATGCAGGTACACAACCAGCCTTTAGCAGCAATACATTTTGTAGCTGTATTTTTCTTTGGAGTAAGCTGCTGCGTATTATTCTTCTATTCTATTCAGCACGCTGCACACGCAGGATGGCCAATCATCATTACAAGAGTAATGGAAGCTATTGCTTCTTATATTCCTTATGGTGGTGCAATCCTGGTAATCCTGATGATCTTAAACATCACTCATAATGGTCACTTATTCCACTGGATGGACCCTGCTTTAACAGATCCTGAAAATCCACACTTTGATGTGATCTTATTCGAGAAGAAAAAATTCTTAAATATTCCTTTCTATGCAGTAAGAACTTTAATCTATGTGATTGGTGCTTCTTTCTTCGCTTGGAAATTAAAAGCTCAGTCTAAAAAAGTAGATGAAACAAAGTCTAAAGTAGAGTATCAAATGCTTTACAGATGGGCAGTAGGATATATTGCATTCTTCGGATTTGCTTCTGCAGCTTGGGCTTGGGACTGGTTGATGTCTATTGACCCTCACTGGTATTCTACAATGTATATCTGGTATTCAATGGTTAGCTGCCTTTCAAGTGGTATCGCTGTAATCATTCTATTAAGTGTTTATCTTAAGAAAAATGGTTTCTTACCACAGTTCAATGACAACCACTTACACGATTTAGGAGTATTCCTTTTCGCTACAAGTATGCTTTGGACATATACATGGTTCGCTCAGTTCATGCTTTACTGGTATGCCAACGTTCCGGAAGAGGTTAACTACTTCTTCGGTAGATTCCAGCACTACTCTCCTACTTTCTTACCGATGTTGATCATCAACTTCTTATTACCACTATTGGTATTAGTAAGCAGCAGCATCAAGAGAAACTACAAAGTAGTTACTACAATGGCAGTAGTGGTGATCTTAGGACACATATTAGATTACTTCAACATGGTAATGCCGGGAACGGTAGGACCATACTGGAACACTCCTGAAGTATTCCTGTTAATCCTTGGAGCCATCTTATTCGTAGCCGGATTATTTATGTTTACTGTACTTTCAGCTTTATCTAAACTGAAGTTGATCCCTACAGGAAACCCATTCTTACACGAATCTGAAATTTATGAGTATCCTTTCTAAGGACTTGTAACAAAATAAAATGATAAAAGACTGATTGTTAAAACGATCAGTCTTTTTTTATGCATACAAAACAACAGATATTTATGCACCTCTATGATGGGATCAAAAACTTAACAACACATTACTATGAAAACAAAACTTTTCATTTACTCATTCTTCCTTTTTTTATATAGTTTTATTTCTGCTCAGACAATCACTTTTGTTTCTGAAAAAAGTAATACTCCCCTTCCCAGAGTTTCAGTGTTTGGGAAAGATGGAACCATTGTAGCGTATTCTGATATTGAAGGTAAGATTGACAAACAGTTACTCTCGCCTTCTCAGGAAAAGTTTCAGCTTGTCTACAATAATTTTCCGGTTGCCACTTTATCTTACTCAGACTTTGATCAATCCGTTATAAAAATCAATGATCAGGTAAAAGAGATTGAAGCCATAGTCATCAAAAATAATAAGCCTGACAGGTATATTTTTATCAAAGGAAATTTTAATGCTTATGTAACGGTAAATAATAAGCTTAACAGCTATGCCGATGGAATTGTAACCTACATCTTTGACAATAAAACAAAAAAACTGAAAAGTACCAATGTGGAACAGTACAGAGTTTTCAGACTAACGGACTCTAAAAACGAGAAGAAAGAAACTTCATCATGGGATTATGGAAATTCTCTACAGATTCCCAAACTAAAAAATGTGGGAAATCCGGAAGAATATAAAACAAAAAGAAATACCATCAGAGAATTGAAAGGTGATCGTAACGATCAGATTGAAGTAACGGGTGGAGCACTTCAGGAAAAAGAGTTTTCATTTTTCGGATATAAATTTTATGATATCAGAACCATTTTGAATATGTCCTTTGAAAAGGGATCAGAAAAGACGCTGAAAGATTTCCAGGAATACAATGAACTTGTTTTTGTTAAACTAAAACATAAAAGCGAACCCGAATACAATCAGATTGCACTTTACACTAATTTCTATCCTACGGAACTCAGCTTCAATAATGACAACGATATTGAAAAGGTAAAATTCAATAAAGATAACAGCAGTTATCAGACATCTTACTGGAAGGATTCTTCATTCCCCAATATGCAGACCATCTTCAGTAATTTTTTCAAAGGAGACTTAAAAGAACAACCCAACAAAAAGTAAAAATATAGGATTATGGCTTCCGTGATCAAGAAATAAAACAAGCCATAAAACATAAAGTGAAAATAAAATCCAGTATTAATAAAGGTTTTATTAAATTTGCAACAAACCAAATAAAAATGAAAAAGTTTTCTTTTCTACTTGTTTTCAGTCTGTTGCTTTTTACAGCATGTAAGAAAGATCATGTAGATGCTACGAATACTAAAACGCTGCAGTCAAGTATCAATGATATGACTTCCAGTTTACCTACCATTAAGCAGATTAAGTTTAATGAAGCTCTTTATATACTTAAAACATTTGGAGTAGAGGCAGATGGTGATATCAATGAGCTAAAAGCCCTTGGAAAACTGATTAACGGGAAGAAAGTTCCTGAAATCATGTCTTTGGCTGACGAAGTTGCACAGAAAAACGGAATAGAATGGGCCAGTACTGCCCCGCCATCACTGGGAGAAATGAATATCTTCGGGGATGATAAAGCTAAAGAAAGCGATCCTAATGATGTAAAAGCAGGATCATTAAGCCTTGTGACAAGACCTACAGGAGATGACGGAACCGGAGCGCCTACGGCCATTCAGATTGTTCCAAGACTTGTAGATGCAGCCGGAAATCCGGTATCTTTCACAGGAGCCGGCCTTGAAGCCACTCTTGAAGTCTTCAGCAATGGTGTAAGATTGGCTACAGCTAAAAACCTGATGCAGGATAATAACTTTAAAGGATTCAATTTAAAGTTTTCATCTATTCCTGCTTCAAAAGTGGTAGATAATAAAATTGACATCACAGTTTCCGTAAAAACTACGGCAAAAACTTTCAAAATGTCAAAAATCGGACTTGATGTGAATGCAGCAGCTCTGAAAGTTCCGGCCATTCCAAAAACGGATTCTACAGCGGTAACAGAACAGCCAAGCGCAGTGGTGGATCCAAACAATCCTACAGCACCTTCCGGAACAACTACAGATCCTGCAACAGCTACTCCTGCAACACCAGCTGCACCCAAACAGCCTACTGCAGATCCTAAGAATACTGTAAGCAAGTTCCTGAACAGTGTAAGTTCTCAGAATTTAAAAGCCGCATACGAAACAGCCAGCAATCCAAGCTGGGGAAGCTATGAATCTTTCTCAAATCCTACTTCAGGTTTTGGATCTGTAAAAAATGTAAGTGTAAAAAACATTACAACAAGTGGAGCTAATGCTAATAGTGCCAGCGTAAATGCTACTTATGATGTAACGGATAAAAGCGGGAAGACAACTTCTTTAAAAGTAACTTTCGGACTTAAAAATGTAAATGGAGACTGGAAAATTTCCAGCTATAAAATCAATTAATAAATGGCTTCAGCAGAACTGATCAAAAGATTAGAAGAAACAATTGAAAATATCCCCGATTTTCCGATCCCGGGAATACAGTTTAAGGATATTTCACCCATCTTTCTAAACCCAAAACTTTATGAAGATGTTATTGCAGATCTTGCTGCTTTCAGTAAAGGGAAAATAGATGCAGTCTGCGGGATAGAAAGCCGCGGTTACCTTTTTGGGATCGCAATTGCTGTAGCATTGGAAGTACCTTTCGTTTTAATCAGAAAAGCCGGAAAGCTTCCTCCGCCTGTCATTTCAGAAAAATATGATCTGGAATATGGAAATGCCATAATTGAAACCCGTGAAGGACAGATAAAACCCGGACAAAGAGTTTTAATCCACGATGATCTCTTAGCAACGGGAGGAACTACTGAAGCAGCAGCAAAATTGATAGAAAAGCAGGGAGCAATTGTCTCACAGTTTAGTTTTCTTATCGGTTTGCAAGGTTTGAATGGTGACGAAAAACTGAAAAGATTCGGTGCAGAAATTTACCATATTTTAGGGTATTAAGATTCAATATATATGCTTCGACTCCGCTCAGCATGACAACGCTAATCATTTACTGTGAGATTAAACCAGGGAATATTAGAAGTGTCACGCTGAGCGGAGTCGAAGCGTTTTTTATAAGAATTTACATTATTTGTTTAAATAAAATCAACAATATAAACAAAGTATTTTGTAAATATCTCAGAAACAATTAAATTTGCATTTCAATTTTTAAAAACTTATGGCAAAATTGGGAAAGAGTGCTCAGCATGAGCAAGAAGGTAAAGAAACGGTTGAGTTCTTTAAAGACCTTGACAGAGAAGCTTTAAACACTGAAAGATTTGTTGAAAAATATTCAAAACCACTGGGTTTAATATTCGGAGCATTGATTTTGGGAGTTTTAGGATTCTTTGCTTATAAGCAATTTGTGATTGCTCCAAAGAACACTGAAGCTGTAAAAAGTTTCCTTGCTGCTCAAAAAAATCTTACAGAAGGTAAAGATAAAGATGCTTTAGGTGGAAAGTCTGCTGCTAATCCTGGCTTTATAGGAACAGCCAACGAGTATTCTTCTACTGAAATTGGTAAACTTTCTGCTTACAATGCCGGTTTATTAAAATTCAAAGAAGGAAAATTTCAGGAAGCATATGATCTTTTGGATAAATTTTCTTCCAAAAACAAAACTCTGATGGCAATGAAATATGGAGCTATGGCTGACGCAAAATCAGGTCTTAACAAAAACGACGAAGCTCTATCTTTATTAGACCAGGCCGCATCAGCATCTGATGATCCTTATACGACTTATTATTTTACAAGAAAAGCAGGTATTCTTGCTTTAGGATTAAAGAAAAATGCAGAAGCTAAAAAATACTTCTCTGCAATTGATGAGAAATATCAGGACTACGACAACGGAATGTCTGATTCTTATATCGAAATGACTAAATATTATTAAAAAATGGCAACAGTTAATCTTTCCGATTACAAGCCACTTCATATAACTAATGCCGAAGATTTTTCTATCGGCATTGTTTTTTCTGAGTGGAATGATTTTGTAACGTACAATCTTCGTGATGCAGCTTTGGAAATCCTTGAAAAAGAAGGAGTAAAAACAGAAAACATCAAACTTTTCCCTGTACCAGGAGCTTTTGAATTAAGCTATGCAAGCATGCAGCTTTGCAAAGAGAGAAAATATGATGCAGTAATCTCTATCGGATGTGTAATCCGGGGGGAAACACCACACTTCGACTATGTATGTTCTGCAGTAGCACAGGGAATCAAAGACTGTAACATCATGACTGATACTCCCACAATCTTCTGTGTATTAACAGATGACACCAAAGAACAATCTGTCGCAAGAAGCGGCGGTGATCTTGGAAACAAAGGCGTAGAAGCAGCCGTTACAGCGCTAAGAATGATTGATTTCAAAAAAAAATTATCTGATAAAAAAGGAAATATCGGTTTTGGACACTCTTAACTGCTTATCCACTTTGACAATATAATGGACTATTTTTTAATAGTCCTTTTTTATTAGTAGATAAATAATTCTAAAATCTTACTAATAACAAGGATGTTTTTCTTTTTTTCAGTCAAAAGTTCTCTACAAAAACTATCTTTGTGAAAATTAATAAAGACGGTCAAGACATGTTTTTAAAAAAAATAAAGCCCTTCCTGTATTTAGGAATTTTTTATCTTATTATTTCTTTGATAATAAGAGCAGTATTCTTTTTTCATCCAATTACTACCGCTAGTTTCGGATTTTTCGAAGTTGTAAAAGTTTTGCTGATAGGTCTGGTGAATGACGTTTTCGTCTTCATATTGGCCAGCTCTATTCTTGCCCTTTACTTCCTCTTTCTTTCGGATTCAAAATATAAAAAGCCTTACGGTTATACTATTCTGGGAGCGCTGGTTCTATTCTTCCTTTATATCTGGCTTGTTCCGAATAATATTTTCAAGCAGTATGGAGGTTCTGTTATGGAGATCGCTCTTGTTTTTGTAGGAATAAAGACGCTTTTCTTCGGATTGATGCTGTTTCTTCCTACACAAAGAATTAAAATCCGTAACACCCTATATTTCATCACATTACTATTATATGTTCTGCTGATCATTTTCAACGGAGTAAGTGAATATTTCTTCTATAATGAATTTGGAGTACGTTATAATTTTATTGCAGTAGATTATCTTATTTATACGAATGAGGTGATTGGGAATATCATGGAAAGTTATCCGGTTATTCCTCTGTTTTCAGCCATCATGATCGTTACCCTTGCCATCACCTGGTTTATTTATAAGAAAACAAAAAATGAACTGCTGGAACTTCCTGATTTTAAACAAAAAATGGTGCTGCTGGGCAGTTATATGGTACTTTGTGCGTTGAGTACACTGGCAATACCTTCTTTGATGCAAATCAGATCCGACAATGTTTTTGCAGACGAAATTGAAGCCAACGGACTTCCCAAGTTCTACTGGGCATTTACCCATAATGAGCTGGATTATTTCCAGTTCTATTCACAGATTAACCAGCAGCAGGCTGAAAAGAATTTCTTAAGCCAGTATCCACAACAGACTTTATCAAGGACTGTTGCTGCTGCACAGCCTGAAGTAAAGAAAAACGTAGTATTGATCTCCATTGAAAGTCTTTCTGCAGATTTCATGGAACACTATGGTAATACCCAAAAAATTACTCCTTTTCTGGATAGCCTTGCTGATAAATCACTGATGTTTACCAATCTTTATGCAACCGGAAACAGAACTGTACGCGGACTGGAAGCTTTGACATTATGTATTCCTCCTACAGCAGGAGAAAGTATCATCAAGAGAGATGATAATAAGAATAAGTTCACCACCGGGAGTGTTTTCAAGTCTAAAGGATATGATGTCAAATTTTTATATGGTGGATACAGCTATTTCGATAATATGCAGGACTTCTTTGGAGGAAACGGCTATGGTATTGTAGACAGAAATAATTTTAAACCTGAAGAAATCACTTTTGCCAATGTTTGGGGTGTTGCTGATGAAGATATGGCCAGAAAAGCTATTCAGGTGATGAATGCTGAAGCAAAATCCGGAAAACCATTTTTCAATCACTGGATGACAGTTTCCAATCACAGACCGTTTACTTATCCTGACGGAAGAATTGATATTCCCGGAACAGCAAAATCCCGTGAAGGCGGTGTAAAATATACTGATTACTCGCTTAAATTGTTCTTCGATATGGCTAAGAAACAAGACTGGTATAAAAACACAGTTTTTGTCATCATTGCAGACCACTGTGCATCCAGTGCCGGAAAAACAGAACTTCCTATGGATAAATACAGAATTCCTGCCATGGTATTTTCTGAAGGATTTATTCAGCCTCAGAAATTCAATGCCTTGATGTCTCAGATAGACGTAATGCCTACCGTTTTGGGGCTATTAAACTTCAGCTATCAGTCTAAATTCCTGGGCCAGGATGTATTCAAACCCGAATTCCAGCCTAAAGCTTATGTGGCAACCTATCAGGATCTTGGATTTATCAAAGGGGAACGTTTGACCATTATTTCGCCGGTAAAAAAGGTAAAACAATATTCTTTAGAACTGGAAAAAAGTGATCTGAAACCGGAGTTTAAACTGTATTACGACGAGAAATTATTAAAAAATCCAGATCAGAAACTGGTAGATGATGCTATATCAGCTTATCAGTCTACCTCTTACTGGCTAAAGACAAAACAACTCAACAGATAAATATCTAGGTATTTTCGCTTATAATCTGGCGTAAAATATTTAAATTAACCCATAAATTTATTAGTATGAAATGGACAGACGACAGAGGCGGAAACGTTGATGACCGCCGTGGTTCAGGAGGCGGAGGAGGCGGTATGATTGTAGGAGGCGGACTCGGAACTTTAATTATAGCAGCCATCGTATTCTTTTTGGGAGGTGATCCGTCCGGTATTTTGAATTCCGGCGGCATGCAGCCTTCAGGAAACTCTGGAGAACAAAGAGAACTTACAGCCAGCGAAAAACAGATTGGGGAAATGGTTGACATGATGTCCGGATGGAATACCTTAACCTGGAACCAGATATTTAAAGAAAATGGGATGACTTTTTCTGAACCCAGAATTGTTCTTTTTGAAAATACAACCTCTTCAGCATGTGGTACTGCTCAATCTGCTATGGGACCATTCTATTGCCCTGCCGATCAGAAAGTTTATATGGATATGAGCTTTTTTGGTGAGCTTCAGCAAAAATTCGGAGCTAAAGTAACTGAGTTTACCGTAGCGTATGTTCTTGCTCATGAAGTAGGACACCATGTTCAGACTCTTTTGGGAACTACTCAGAAAGTAGATGCGTTAAGAAGAAGCGGAAGATATTCCGAAGAACAGATGAACAGAGTATCCGTTGCTACAGAATTACAGGCTGATTTCTATGCCGGAGTATGGGCAAAAAGAACCAACGATAGCAAACACATTCTTGAACCGGGAGATATTGAGTCTGCCATAGATGCTGCAGAAGCAGTTGGCGATGATAATATCCAGAAAAGAGCACAGGGATATGTAAATCAGGAAAGCTTTACCCATGGATCTTCAGCTCAGCGTAAAGAATGGTTCATGAAAGGCTACAACACCGGAGATATCAGGCAGGGAGATACTTTCAACCAATTATTGAAATAATTTTATCAGATTTATTGATTATATAAAACAAAAATGTGGTCTCATGTGAGACCGCATTTTTTATTACAATTCGATGGGATTAGAATTTTTTCTGGCTTCTTCTTTCACCCTTTCTTCCATTCTTTTTCTCATATCAGCAGGATTCTGATTTCCGCCACCGCCTCCAGGGCCTCTTCCTCCTCCGCCTATTCTCATCGGAGCACTGATACCTCCTGCACTCTGACTCATGAATGACATGGGATCCGTTTTAAACTTTTGCTGCTGCTTTACATAATCTGTTCTTTTTACCTTTAGCGTATTTCCAAACTGATTCAAAGTTGGAAATTCTGCAATTTTATAATTTTTCATTAAATCGAAAGAGTAATCTCCTTTGTCATCCTCTACTTTTACAATAAGCCCTGGAAGTCCTCCGAACTTATAAGGTCCATCCTGATAAGGAAGATCTGTGGTAAACCATGCTGTCCATTTTCTTCCTCCAAAATCGGTTTCTGCTTTCTGAACTTTATATTCACCTATTTTCCTTGTCTCTGACTGTATTTTCCAGTTCAAAGGCCGATCTTCTTCGTAGGAGTAGATATCACGTCCGATTCTGTCTTTAAAATAGGTCTTTTGATTTGTTTTATCTTTTTCAATGGAATAGCTGATATTGGTTCTAAGACTTTCCATCTGGTCTCTGTTGATGCTTGCTCTTCCGCCTCCGCCCTGAAATGCCCTTTGCATGATAGAGTCTCTTTTGATTCTGTTTTCAGAATAAAACACTGACTTTTCCGGAGAAATATCCAGATAAGCATTTTCCGTTTTGATATCTGTTTTATTTTCCGCATCTGGCTTCATAGTGACCTGATACACAAACCTGTTTGTCTGTGCAGAAACATTCTGTATGAAGAGTGCCAACGCGATAATACCTAATTTTTTCATTTATATTTTTTATTTTTTTGAATTTAAAAAAGAGAACTGTATAAAATGATGATTTCTATTTTTTATAGATCGAAAATACGATTCAAGGTTAAATCCGTAACGAAATCTTCACATTGAAAGACTGGATTTATCTTTTTTTAACATAATTTATGCCCCAGAAAATTGCTATTAATATCAGAATCATTAAAATAGATATCTTCGATTTGAGATTGCGGAAATTAGTTTGTATTTTTGCATCATTAAATCATTCTAAATAAATACAATGATAAAAGTATCAGACTATGCAAAGGAGAAAGCCATCCAGTTGATGACGGAAGATGGTTTTAACCCTGCTGAAGATTATATAAGAGTAGGGGTAAAAAGCGGCGGATGCTCTGGTTTAGAGTATGTTTTAAAGTTTGATAACCAAAAAACAGAAACAGATCAGATTTTTGAAGATAATAACATAAAAATTATTATAGATAAGAAATCCATCCTTTATTTAGCAGGAACAACTCTTGAGTATTCAGGAGGGTTGAACGGAAAAGGGTTTGTTTTTAACAACCCGAATGCATCCAGAACATGTGGATGTGGGGAATCATTTAGTCTTTAGTGAAAAGACATTAGATCCTAGATTTCAGACCTCAGAGCTATTCTGAATTCTGAAATCTATAATCTGAAATCTAAAAAAAAATAATGAGTAAATATACAGAAGACGATTTAAGAGTCGATCTAGAAAATAAAAAATATGAATTCGGTTGGGAAACGAAGATTGATTATGAAGACTTCCCGATTGGTTTAAATGAGGATATCATCCGTGCCATTTCTGCTAAAAAAGAAGAGCCGGAATGGATGACTGAATGGCGATTGGAATCTTTCAAAATCTGGCAGAAGATGGTAGAGCCTGAATGGGCAAACATCAAGTATGAAAAACCAGATTTCCAAGCAATCCGCTACTACGCTGCTCCTAAAGTAAAGCCTGAGCTGGCAAGTCTTGACGAGGTAGATCCTGAGTTGTTGAAGACATTCGCAAAGCTAGGGATTAATATCGAAGAGCAAAAAAGACTTTCCGGAGTTGCTGTAGACATCGTAATGGACTCTATTTCTGTGAAAACTACATTCCAGGATACATTGGCAGAAAAAGGAATTATTTTCTGTTCAATCTCTGAAGCTATTAAAAATCATCCTGATTTGGTAAGAAAATATCTTGGAAAAGTAGTTCCAAGGGGAGATAACTTTTATGCCGCTTTGAATTCCGCAGTATTTTCTGACGGAAGTTTCTGTTATATTCCTAAAGGGGTAAAATGTCCTATGGAACTTTCCACTTATTTCCGTATCAACCAGGCAGGAACAGGACAGTTTGAAAGAACGCTTCTTGTAGCTGATGAGGGAAGTTATGTTTCTTATCTTGAAGGATGTACAGCACCATCAAGAGATGAAAACCAGCTTCACGCAGCCGTTGTAGAGCTTATTGCTTTAGATAATGCTGAGATCAAATATTCAACAGTGCAGAACTGGTATCCTGGTAATGAAGAAGGAAAAGGCGGGGTATTCAACTTTGTAACGAAAAGAGGACTTTGCGAAAGAAATGCAAAAATCTCATGGACACAGGTGGAAACAGGCTCAGCAGTGACATGGAAGTATCCGTCTTGTATCCTTAAAGGTGACAATTCTATCGGAGAATTCTACTCTATTGCGGTAACCAATAACCACCAGTATGCAGATACAGGAACAAAAATGATCCACATTGGTAAAAACACCAAATCTACGATTATTTCAAAAGGTATTTCTGCCGGGAAATCTCAAAACTCCTACAGAGGACAGGTGAAAGTAATGCCTTCTGCAAAAGGAGCAAGAAACTTCTCACAATGCGACTCTTTATTGATGGGTAATGAATGTGGTGCTCATACTTTCCCTTATATTGAAATCAAAGATCCCACGGCACAGTTGGAACACGAGGCAACGACTTCAAAAATCGGGGAAGACCAGATTTTTTACTGCAACCAGAGAGGTATTGATACAGAAAGAGCAATTGCTCTGATAGTAAATGGCTTCAGTAAAGAAGTTTTAAATAAACTTCCGATGGAGTTCGCTATTGAGGCACAGAAATTATTGGAAATTTCACTGGAAGGTTCAGTGGGATAATAGAAAAAATGATTTTTATGAAGAGGTTTTTATTAGCATTTTTTGGATTTATTTCCTTAAGTTTTTCTGCTCAGGAAAATAAAGGGTTTCAGTTATCAAGTCATATTCTTGATATTTCGCAGGGAAAACCTGCCGGAAGTGTGGTCATAGAACTGGAGAAATATAATGAAACAAACAGACAGTGGGTTTCTATAGGTAAAAAGCAAACTGATAATAATGGCAGGGTTTCAGATTTTTTACCGTATCAAAAAGCTGGTAACAACGGAAAATACAAACTTGTATTCTTCATAGAAGATTATTATAAACATAAAAATATAGAAAGCTTCTATCCGTCTATTGAGGTAATATTCCAGATAAAAGATAACGAGCATTATCATGTTCCAATCACATTATCACCATTTGGATATTCCACATACAGGGGAAGCTAATACAATTATAAAAAAGCAAAAGTTAGCAAGAATGTTACAAATTAAAGACCTTCACGCCAAAATTGAAGATGGCGCAGAAATATTAAAAGGGATTAATCTTGAAATAAAGCCGGGCGAAGTTCACGCAATCATGGGACCCAACGGAGCTGGTAAATCTACCCTTTCCTCTGTAATCGCTGGAAAAGAAGATTATGAGGTAACTGGTGGAGAGATTCTTTTCGAAGGACAAGACATCAGTGAAGAAGCTCCAGAAGATAGAGCTCACAAAGGGATTTTCCTTTCTTTCCAGTATCCAGTGGAAATTCCGGGAGTTTCTGTAACGAACTTTATCAAAGCTGCTTTGAACGAGACAAGAAAAGCAAACGGACTGGAAGAAATGCCGGCAAAAGAAATGCTTGCATTAATCCGTGAAAAATCTGAAAAATTAGGAATCAAAAAAGATTTTCTTTCAAGATCATTGAACGAAGGATTCTCCGGAGGTGAAAAGAAAAGAAATGAAATTTTCCAGATGATGATGCTTAATCCTAAACTGGCTATTCTTGATGAAACTGACTCAGGATTGGATATTGACGCCTTAAGAATCGTGGCAGATGGGGTAAATCACTTTAAAAATGAAGGGAATGCAGTTCTTTTGATTACGCACTATCAGAGATTGCTAAACTATATTCAGCCTGATTTTGTTCACGTTTTAGCAGATGGAAAAATCATCAAAACAGGAGATAAGTCTTTAGCATTAGAACTTGAAGAAAAAGGTTACGACTGGCTTTTAAATTAAGAAGGAAGTATAGTATTTCAGAGATTAAATGTATAGCGCCCATTTATGAAGTGCAGCAAAATATGAATCTCTAAAGTAAAATTTGGATTCCTATCACTCGGAATAACAATATTTTAGTTCAAAAAAAAGAAAAAATGGTGCAAACCACAGATATACCAGTAATGGCATTAAAAGAACAAATTATAGAGAACCACAATGAATTTTTGGAGAGTCTTCGTCACAGATTTCTGGATGATGAAAGAAAAATGGCACTTCAGAGATTTGCAAACCTTGGTTTTCCGACAAAAAAAGACGAAGAATATAAATATACCAATCTAAAGGAAATCACGGAAAAAAGCTACAACTTCTTCCCGAAAGAGAACCACAATATCACTAAAGAGCAGTTTGATGAACTGCACCTTGGAGAAGAAAATTTTGATTGGATTGTTTTTGTAAACGGTAAACTTCACAAAGAACTTTCTAAAGTTTCTATTGAGAATGCAGAGTTCCTTTCATTCAATTATGCATTGAACGATGAGAAGCACAAAGAGGTTTTTGAACAATATTTCAATACTATTGCTTCCAAAGAACAGGCTTTTACGAACTTAAACCTTGCTTACTGCAAATACGGATTCTTCCTGAAAGTTCCTAAAAATGTAGTGATTGAAAAGCCAATACACGTTTTTTATATTTCTCAGAACCAGGAGGAAAATACATTCTACAATACCAGAAACCTTTTGATCGTAGAAGAAGGAGCCAAAGTAGAGGTCATTGAAAGCCACCACAATTTTGACAGCACTTATGTATTAACCAACTCTGTAACAGAGATCTTTACATACCCGAACGCAAAAGCAGACTGGCACAAACTTCAAAATGACAACAATACAACTTACCTGATTGATAATACGTTTGCAAGACAGGAAAAAGACAGTTTAACCACCGTAAATACATTCTCTTTCGGAGGTAAACTGGTAAGAAATAACCTTGATTTTATTCATAATGGATCTAATATCAATTCATTCATGAACGGAATCACCATTATCGGGAAAGATCAGCTGGTAGACCACCATACGGCAGTTCACCATAACTTCCCGAACTGTGAAAGTTATCAGAACTACAAAGGAATCTTTGATGGGAATGCTCACGGAGTTTTCAACGGAAAAGTTTTTGTAGACAAAATTGCTCAGAAGACCAACGCTTACCAACAGAATAACAACGTATTGCTAAGCGAAGGGGCAAGTATTGATACAAAACCTCAGTTAGAGATCTTTGCTGATGATGTAAAATGTTCTCACGGTTGTACAGTAGGCCAATTGAATGAAGATGCTTTATTCTATCTGAGAGCAAGAGGAATCTCTAAAAAAGAAGCACAGGCATTACTTTTATATGCTTTCGCTAATGATGCAATGCAAAACATTGATATAGAACCTCTAAAAGATAAAATTTCAAAACTTTTAGCTGAGAAATTAGGAGTTGATATAGAATTTTAAAACTTATATATTGATACACAAAAGCACTTCAAAATGAAGTGCTTTTTTAATGTATTTCAGATTTTTTCTATCTTATTTTTTCAACCAGCTTTGGTTATCTTTATTTTCTGAACGCTTCTTACCGTTATCAAAATTGTAGGCCAAACCTACTCCTAATGTCTGTTTCAACTGTGTTTTCCATATCTGGTTATGATCATACAAAAGGTCAAGGGTAACGTTGGTAGAAATATATTTATTGATTTTCATACTTAAAACTCCACTATACCCAAGAACAAGCCTGTCCGGATGATCAAGATAGTTGGAGAATACAGAAGCCGTATTCAGCAAGGTGATATTCTCCATAATCTTCAGCTTATACATAGCTGTTCCCAGAAAACCGAATTGGAAAAGAGAAGAATCTCCATCATTTTTAAGACCATAAGTTCCTGCTTTCTGAAGATCTTCGTCTAAAACAAAAGTCCATCTGGCATTCGCCGGGCGTAAAGTCACTGTAAAGTTGTCATTGGGACGATAAGTAACCCCAGCCCCTACGCTCAGGTATCCGGGAGCCATAAAATTGGAAATCTTTTTGGCATCAGGATTATTTCCATCTTCATATCCCGGTGCAAACTGAGTCTGAAGCCCAGCACCAGCTGAGAGATACCAATGCTTGGCAAATTCTCTACCATAATTTGTAGATAGGTTAATAACATCCTGAGTCTTTCTTACTCCAGTTCCCTGCGTGTTATTTTGTCCGTAACCCAGGATAATTATATTTTCCCAGAGATCTTTCCCTTTTTCATAGGTGAGGTTATAATTAACACCGGCAAGCCAGCCCACATTGTTGGCTCCCCCGCCTACCCAGTTTGAAAAGGCAGCTTGATTGAGCATTAAGGTATTTTGCCCCTGAATAGACCAGGCTTTAACGGTATCTGATGCCGGAGCATCTGTTTTAGTCTCTTGGGCAAGCGCTAAAGCACCAAGAGAAATAGAACTGATTAATAAAAGTTTTTTCATAAATGACGATTTATTACAAATGTATAAATAATAATCTATGCCATTATAAAATTCACTTTAAATTGAATTTAACATAATTTATTTCAAAGCAATAACAAACTGAAAATAAGACAATTAAACATAAATATTTTATCTCACAAACTTAAAGCAACTTA
The DNA here is from genome assembly GCF_900156015.1 of Chryseobacterium sp. RU33C. Lineage (NCBI taxonomy): Bacteria > Pseudomonadati > Bacteroidota > Flavobacteriia > Flavobacteriales > Weeksellaceae > Chryseobacterium > Chryseobacterium sp. RU33C. Next base: position 98,012 of record NZ_FTMT01000013.1, read on the forward strand.
AAATTACAGTATTGTAAAAACAAAAAAACACCTCATTTATGAAGTGCTTTTCCTGTTTAAGTATTTTATTCTACATCATTTTTTAATCCACCACTGGCTGTCTTTACGGTCGGAGCGTTTCACCCCATTATCCAGCGTATAAGCGAAACCGATTCCAAGAGTTTGTTTTAACTGCGTTTTTTCTATCTGATTATGATCGTAGAGCAAATCTACTGTCACATTGGATGAGATATATTTGTTTACTTTCAGGTTCAGTAAAGCTCCATAAGCAAGAACCAATCTATCCGGACGGTCGAGGTAATTCGAGAAAACAGAAGCTGTATTGGTTAAGTAAATATCTTCCATTATTTTCAGTTTATATATTGCCGTTCCCAGGAAACCGAATTGCAGTAAGGAGGTATCACCGTCATTTTTTAACCCATAACTTCCAGCCGTCTGAAGATCTTTATCCAATACAAAAGTCCATCTGGCGTTGATAGGACGTAAAGTGACAGTCAGATCATCATTCGGTCTGTATGTGATACCCATACCGACATTCAGATAACCTGGCGCCATAAAATTTGATATTTTCTTCGCCTCAGGATTATTTCCATCTTCATACCCTGCTGCAAACTGTGACTGTAAACCAGCTCCTGAAGAGAAATACCAGCTTTTTGAAAACTTCCTCCCATAATTGGTAGAAACATTGATCACATCCTGGGTTTTTCTTATTCCTAACCCTTTTGTGTCATTCTGCCCATAACCCAGTATAATAATATTCTCCCAAAGATCTTTGTCTTTTTCATAGGTTATATTGTAATTGACACCGGCAAGCCATCCTACGTTGTTGGCACCACCTCCTACCCAGTTTGAAAAGGCAGCCTGGTTAATCATTAATGTATTTTTTCCCATTACTGACCAGTATTTTACAGTGTCTGCAACTACGGAATCTTTTTTCAATTCTTCTTGTGCACTTGCATTTATTCCTATAAAACAGGAAAGAATCAATAAAAACTTCTTCATTACTCTAAATAATTTTCAATGCAAAAATATTAATATAATTTTTTTTAAGGTAAATCTGGCTTTAAAAGAATCTGATTTCAATAAAGTTTAATCACCTCATAACAAGATATTTCTATAAAATCAATGCCAAAATAATAAGTTCAACAGTTAAATTTAATACCTTTTGTCTTAAAATCAGGTCGGTAGAAACTTATTCATCGCCAAATTTTCCGAAATTTATCATTGGCTTTTGATTTGACGTAAAATCCACATGTTCAAAAATGTAATTTCCAAAAGAGCGGTTATATACCCATTGCTAATGCTTTCAGCGATGTGGTTCGGATATTTTTTACAAATGCAGGGCTTTTTTCAAAGCTGTTTTGGAGCCATTATTCCTCTCTTGCCCGAGGGATTATTTGGCATAGTTACATCTCCCCTCTTACATGGAAACATCGATCATATTATAGGAAACTCTATCCCGATAGCGGCACTTATGTTTTTATTATATCAGTTTTACCCTGTGGTAGCCAATAAAGTTTTTATTATCGGCTGGCTGGCAACGGGGCTTTTGGTATGGCTGCTTCCTCCAATTGACATTCTCACTGGCGAATATATGTACACTTGTACCATCGGAGCCAGCGGTGTGGTATATGTTCTTGCTTTTTTCCTTTTCTTCAGCGGGGTATTCAAATGGAATACAAAACTTCTTACTATTTCAATGCTTGTAGTGCTTTATTATGGCAGCTTGGTTTGGGGAATGCTTCCGGAAGAACTGTTTTATAATATGCAGGAACCGAGTAAAATTTCATGGCAGGCCCATCTTTCCGGAGCTGTAGTAGGCAGTATTATTGCGTTTGCTTTTAAAAACGTAGGAGAAAAGAAGAAAAAATTTATCTGGGAGTTTCCGAATTATTATAGCGAAAAAGATGATAAATTGTGGCAGGAATATAAGGAAAATCATCCTGAGGATTTTATGGAACTTCCCTACAAGAAAAAAGATGATATCTGGGATCATCTGGAGGAATTGAGAAAAAGATAAAACTTAATTTACTACATTTGAAGAAAAACACACATGATTTCCGAAGAATACTTATATTCAATCGCCCTTCGCGAGTGCAGCCAGATTGGCGACATTCATTTTCATAAGCTTGTCCGTACATTCGGAAGTGCTCAGGATGCCTGGAAAAGAGCAAAAAAAGAGTATAAAAAACTGGAAGGAATAGGACAAAGAACGGTTTCAGACATTGGAAATAAGGTTCATTTGGAATTTGCAGAAGAAGAATTGGATTTTTGCGAAAAAAATAATATTCAAATAAGGCTCAGACACCTTCAAGAAACCCCATCCCTGCTTAATGAATGTAATGACGCACCGGCTATTCTTTATCAAAAAGGAAATATTGATGAGGCACAACCAAAAGTAAGTATTGTAGGAACCCGTAATATGACAACTTATGGGAAGCAGTTCATTGAAGACTTTTTTGAAGCAACACAATCTTCAGAATATACATCTGTAAGTGGTCTCGCTTTAGGCATCGACAAAGAAGTTCACGAACAGTCTATTCGCCACCGGAAACCTACCATAGCGGTTCTTGCACATGGTTTCAGGTATTTATATCCGGCAAAAAACAGAAAACTTTCTGAAAAAATTTTACAGGAAGGAGGCGTATTAATAACAGAGTTCAGCTCTGCAAGAAAACCAGACCGGGAAAACTTCATCCAAAGAAACAGAATTGTCGCAGGAATATCTCCGGCAACTATTGTAGTGGAAACCGGTTTTGGAGGAGGCTCTGTAAGCACAGCTGCCTTCGCTAATGATTATAACCGTGATGTTTTTGCGCTGCCTGGAAAAATTACGGACAGCTGCAGCCAGGGATGTAATCAGTTGATATTCCATAATAAAGCAACAGCCATTTCTACCTTAAAAGATCTTATCGGACTTCTCGGGTTAAATGGTCCCAAAGAAAAAATGGAAGAGTTATTTCCTTATTGCGAGACTACTTTACAATTATCTGGCAATCAAAACTTAATATATCAATCTATTAAAGACCAGCCTCAGATTTCATTAGATGACCTGGCCCAGAGAATTGATCTTGCCACTCACAAAATTTTACCAATAATTTTGGAATTGGAACTTTTAGGGAAAGTAAAATCATTTTCCGGGAGACAATTCATCGCCATTTAAGATTTAATGATTTCTTAATACTGCATTATTTCACACATAACATTTCATTTTTAACAAAATTTGAACGTAAATTATTAATTTAATAATATTACGGAACATTATTATTTAATTTTTAACAATGTTAAAATATAGTGTTGTGAATCTTGAAAAAAAAATTAAATTTGTTGACAATAATATTCAACCTTAATATATGGAACAATATAATATTGACCAGAAAATCCAAGAGTTTATTGCAAAAATTGAAGCAAAAAATCCTAACGAACCGGAATTTTTACAGGCTGTAAAAGAAGTTGCCGTAACCGTAATTCCATTCATTGCTACTAAAAAAGAATATACCGGAATGAAGCTGCTTGAAAGAATGGCTGAAGCTGAAAGAATTATTATTTTCAGAGTTCCATGGGTTGATGACAAAGGAGAAATTCAGGTTAACAGAGGTTTCAGAATTCAAATGAACTCTGCTATTGGACCATACAAAGGAGGAATCCGTTTCCATCCTACTGTAAACTTATCCGTTCTTAAATTCTTAGCTTTTGAACAAGTATTCAAAAACTCTTTGACAACTCTTCCAATGGGAGGTGGTAAAGGAGGTTCAGATTTCGATCCACAAGGAAAATCTGATATGGAAGTAATGCGTTTCTGCCAGGCTTTCATGACAGAATTGTGCAAGCACATCGGCCCTGAAACAGATGTACCTGCAGGGGACATCGGTGTTGGAGCAAGAGAAATCGGATATTTATTCGGACAGTATAAAAAAATCAGAAACGAGTTTACCGGAGTTCTTACAGGAAAAGGTCTTGCTTACGGAGGTTCATTAATCCGTCCTGAAGCTACAGGATACGGTGTAGTATACTTCGCAGAGCAGATGCTTAAAACGATCGGACAAAATTTCCAGGATAAAATCGTAACGGTATCAGGTTTCGGAAACGTAGCGTGGGGAGTGATCAAAAAAGCAACTGAATTAGGCGCTAAAGTAGTAACAATCTCTGGACCAGATGGATACATCTATGATAAAGATGGTATCAGCGGAGAAAAGATCGATTATTTATTAGAGCTTAGATCTTCCGGAAACAACAGAGCGGAAGACTATGCTAAAAAATATCCTTCTGCTGAATTCCATGCTGGAAAACGTCCTTGGGATGTGAAGTGTGACGTTGCCTTCCCTTCTGCAACTCAAAACGAATTAGATATAGATGATGCAAGAAAATTAGTTGAAAACGGATGTGTTTGTGTGACTGAAGCTGCGAACATGCCTTCCACACTTGATGCTATCAACTATTTCTTAGATAATAAAGTATTATTCTCTCCTGGTAAAGCTTCCAACGCTGGAGGTGTTGCTACATCAGGATTAGAAATGACTCAGAACTCTATCCGTCTTAACTGGACTTCCGAAGAAGTTGATGCAAGATTAAAGGAAATCATGATCGGTATCCACAAAGCTTGTAGAGACTACGGAAAAGACGAAGACGGTTATGTAAACTACGTAAAAGGTGCAAATATTGCCGGCTTCGTAAAAGTAGCAGAAGCAATGTTGGCTCAAGGAGTTGTGTAACGAAAAAAACAAAGGTTGGGAAAAACTCCCGACCTTTTTTGATATAGCCTGTTCCCGGGATAATGGGAAAAAAGTAAAAAGTGAAAGGAGAAAGCGCTGCTATATGCAGCGCTTTTTTTATTTTTATATCATGCAAAGCACGTTTACAAATATTGATGAATACATTTTCCTGTTTTCGGTAGAAATACAGGAAAAGCTTCAAGAACTTAGGAAAGCAATTCATTTACAGGTTCCGGATCTTGAAGAATATATTGGATATCAGATGCCTGCCTTCCGGTACAAAGGAAAACCATTTGTTTATTTTGCGGGTTACAAAAAGCATATCGGATTCTATCCGGGATCTGAAGGTATCCGGAATTTTGAGACAGATTTTAAGGAAAGAAAATATAAGTTTTCTAAAGGCGCTGTCCAATTTCCAATTCATGAAGATCTTCCACTGGATCTCATTACTAAGATCCTCCTGTTCAGAGTGGAAGAAATTGACCAAAAAAAATCCTGAAATAAAAGATTTCAGGATTCCGGCTGGTGTTTGCTAAAGTGCTTTACTTTTTCTTCTTTTTGTCTTTCTTCTCTTCTTTAGGAGCATCTGCAGGTTTAGTAGCATCAGTAGGCGTTGTACTTACTGATGGATCCGTTGCAGGTGCAGTTTCCATTGTAGTTGCAGGTGATTTTTCCTGTTGATTCTTTGGATCCGAAGGACTTGTAGTCTGAGTATTTGGTTGTTGAGTTTGAGTTGTCGTAGTGTTATTAGTAGAAGTATCGGCCGGCTTTTGTGTTGTTGATTGTGCTGATACTGCGATTACTCCGACTAATGTAAACGCTGCCGTTAAAAATAACTTTTTCATAATATAATATTTAAATGATTGTTTAACTAAAACGAAGCATCATTTGTGAAATTATATGTAAAAAGCTTATTTAACGGAATTTATAATTATTTAAGAGGAATTTGCAAAAAATAAGTTCGGGTGATTTGGTTGGAAGACTGATGCCGGAAGCTGGAAGTTTATTCCGGTTAAAAGACTTTAATTAAACCGTTTTTACTCTCAAAACTTCCCTCTCCCTCCTCCTGCTTCCATCCTTGAAATCTACTTCTCTATATTCTTCATCATTTTTTCTACAAATTCAAATGCTGCAGGACAGATAACAGTATTTTTAAGCATCAAATTATTGATCTGGTAAATCTTCTTACGGTCTGTATGGGGATATTCCCGACAAGCTTTTGGTCTTACATCATAGATAGAGCATGTATTATCACCATTCAGAAAAAAACAGGGAAGATTTTGCAGAACTTTATCATTATCTTCATCCACTCTTAAAAACTTTGCTTCAAAGTCTGCAGACTTCATTCGGAGATGTTTGGCAATTCGCTCAATATCTTTTTCAGTATAGAGAGGACCGGTTGTTTTGCAGCAATTAGCACATTGCAGACAGTCTATTTCTTCAAAAACTTCATCATGGGTTTCCTGTACTGCATAGTCGAGGTTTTTGGGTGGTTTCTTTTTTAATCCGTCCAGAAATTTCTTATGCTCTTTCTGCTTTTGTATCGCTTGTTTTTTATAAAAATCTAAATCCATTTATGCTTTGTTTATCACTGAATCCGGGAGTTCTTCTTTCTTATATTCATTGATTTTATCCAGATCCAGTACCGTTGAAAGATTTTCTTTGTTTGGATAATACATCGGAACAAATTTAGCTCCATATACAATTTCTCCTGTAGTATACGAAGACCTTTGAACCACCGTATTTGAAAACACTTCATCAAAAGCGCGTACCTGTACGATAAGTTCCATATCCGTATTTTTAAAATCTTCCTCAGAAAATCCGTAAAACGGAGAGTTTTCATCAATTTTATGCACCACAGTCCAGTTGAGAGCCAGCGTATTGATTTTGCTCATCTGTGTCGTAAGCCCGTAAAAATTACTTTTGGCTACTCCGTTTTCTATCACCTCAATGGCTACAGATACAATAACGTCTGCATCCGTCAGCGCATTATTCTTATAGGGAGCAAGCCTGAACATTAATGCTGAAGATTCCTGAAAAGGAGCAATAACGGCTATATCAGAAAACCTAAGATAGGCACGGGGCCTTGAAAATCTTCCGTAAAAAAGCCCTGTTGCAATGGCAAAGGTAAGCAATCCCAGAAAAGCTTCAAAAGTAGCCACAAGACTTGCCAGAAAACCTACAGGAGCGATTCTTCCATATCCAACCGTAGTAAATGTCTGAGAGCTGAAGAAAAAAACATCAATAAATTCATTAAGCGGATCACTCTTATCAATCCCGGTAAGATGTTCTACACCAATAAGATAATAGATCATAGCAAACAAAAGATTAATGATGATATAAGCAATAACCAGATAAGATATAAAACGGAATGAAGAGAGATTCAGCATGGTGTGATACCAGCTTAGCCTGTTAAAAACGTTCACTCCTCTTCTCTGAACATTCGGGAGACCATCTTTATTGATAAACCTTCCTGAGGCATTGGTTCCGAAACCACTGTTCTCCGCATTTTTCTGACGGATCTTTTTTCTGAGTCCTCCTGTCATTTGTTAATCATTTTGACTTTGTTATATTATGATTTTCCTCTATCAGTAAGCCATCTGATGATCAGCTCTTTTTTCAACTTACAGATATTTAAAAAGCAAAGTTAAGAATAGAATCCATTAAGATATCAATGCTTTTTAGGAATCATCCTTTAATATTCATCATTCAGATGACAGATTGCTTTATCAAAGGGCTTTATTGAACTTTCATTCAAAAGAACTAAAACAAAAAAACAGCAGAAATTTTGAATTTCTGCTGTTTATACAATCTTTATTAAAATAGTTTTATATAGGTTGTGCCGGTGATTCCATTACCGTAACACTTACATTGCTGACAGATTTTACAATCCCCGATTCTCCATGTATATTGGCAAGAAAATCAGGAAAGCTTTCGATAGGAAAGGCCCAATAATAATGTCCATCTACAGGAGAAGGAAAGTTGGCTTGCAATCTTCCGGTTAATTTCATAGGTACAAAGTATTCAACAGATGATCCTTTCAGTTTCGTAAGGACAGAAATAGACTTTTTAGAATGGGCAGGAACGATGGTCTTGTAGCTGCTGGTCTCCGTAATTTCTTCAGAGTTTTCTGTTCCTTCCGTTGTATCTCCTCCCACCACAACTTTTGTGCTTGCCGAAGCTTTTGCCACTAACGGAATATCAACGGATACTGATGCTGCCACTTCAAATGAACCTGAGACAGTACGTTTCCAGGAGGTAGAATATCCTTTTTTATAAGAATAGGTTACCGTAATTTCACTTTCTCTGTCGCCAATATTAATCGCCTCCGTGGTATAGGCATTATCCGGTAAATCCACCCCATCTGTTTTTATGGATACCTCAGGAGTTCCCAGAACAATGGAAACATTAGGATTAGGAGCTGTATTCCGTGTATCTCCATCTACAGAAAGGTCAGGATTAAAAATAATTCCATCCGGAACCTGACCAGAGTAAGCAAAAACATTTTTCAACCTCGTTCTTTCTCCGGAATAACTAATATCATATCCCATATCTTTCAGATGATTGGGCCTGAATGGAATTTCACGCTCTTCATTAGATGAACGATAGCGGGCACTCAGTCCATTATTACCTGACAATTTAAACTCATCTACAATTTTCCAGCCTTGCTGAAGCATTTTCGCCTCTGTAAGCTGCGAATTCTTTACTTCAGAATAATTCACTTTTTCTGAATCATCATTAATAGTACTCACTTCATCCCTTGAACATGACACCGAAAACATCAGTAAGAGAATACAAATAGAATTGATTTTTTTAGTCATTTTAATAATTTTTTAGTGTTTAATAATTAAATTTACAAAAAATGGATTCTTTTAAGGTGTTTTTTTGCGAATTAATCAAATTTTAATCTTTCCCAATTTTTTCATTTTATACTTCTATATTTTTACAGCACGGGTTGTAAAATACTGTCTATATGAAATTTATCAATTTCGGGACTGGAATTTTTAATGTGAATTATATTAAATTTGAACTATGAAAAAGCTTGAATCAAGAGAAGATATTGAATACCTTGTCAATTCATTTTACAACAAAGTTGTTAAAGATGAAACCATTGGATTCTTTTTTAATGATATTGCTAAGGTAGACTGGGATCAGCATCTTCCTAAAATGTATTCTTTCTGGGAGTCTATTCTTTTCGGGCAGATGACCTATAAAGGAAATCCAATGGGTGTACACTTCCCGATTAACGAGATACAGGCGATGGAACAAAAGCATTTTGACAGATGGCTGCTTCTTTGGCGCACTACTATTGAGGAAAACTTTGTAGGAGAAAATGCAGACATGGCAATCTACAAATCCGAAAATATAGCCAAACTTATGGCTTTCAAAATGGAGCTGGCCAGAAGGCTCTAAGTGCTTTGAGTTCCCGTTTTGAAGTTTTCGGGAATTGATTTCAAATGGAATTCTTTTTGCTTTTTTAAGGAACTATTACTGTAAAGATATAAGCTGCCAGATTTACCAACAGAACAGTACCATAAAGAACATTTGTCTTACCGCGACTTAAAGATAACATTACAATAAATACGGATAAAGAAAGCAGAATAATGTCTTTTTTGTCCAAACCTAATACAAGTGGAATATCATACATAATGCATACCGCTGAAACTGCAGGAATAGTAAGACCAATACTTGCCAGTGCAGAGCCTAATGCCAGATTTAAGCTGGACTGGATTTGATTGGCTCTTGCTGCACGGATCGCAGCAACCCCTTCAGGAAGAAGAACTACGGCAGCAATAATTACCCCAACCAGGGATTTTGGAGCTCCAAGACTCTGTACCATACCTTCTATGGTATCTGATAATCCTTTCGCCATCAGTACGACAATAACAAGACAAATTACCAGAAAAATAAAGCTGATAAGCGTTTTTGGTAAAGAAGGTATATAATGTTCTTCAGGATGCTCATCAGGAACAATAAAGTAGCTTCTGTGACGAACCGTCTGTACCATCAGGAAAACCCCGTAAATGACAAGACATGCTATGGATATAAAAACAAGCTGTGCTTCGTTATAGAATGGTCCGTTGACACTTGATGTAAAATTGGGAAGAACAAGGGTAAGTATCAGAATGGAAACAATACTCACCAGATAAGTAGTTGCTGAGGTTCTTGCGAAGAACTGCTCATGATATTTAAAGCCGCCTGCCAAAATACATATTCCGAGAATTCCATTAAGAATAAGCATTACAGCAGCAAAAACCGTATCTCTGGCCAGCGTGATCGCCTGATCTCCGCCGGCAACCATCAGCGAGATGATGAGTGCCACTTCAATAATGGTGATACAAAGAGCCAGAATGATGGTCCCAAAAGGCTCTCCTACTTTATGAGCTACAACTTCAGCATGATGTACTGCTGATAAAACACTTCCGATCAATAAAATACCGGCAAGAATATCATTAAAGACACCACTTCCCATAAAACCGGAAAAATAGTACCCTACTGCCAGAATAGGAAAAATATAGGTATAATGTAAAAGTTCTTTTAGTCTCATATCGTGACTACAAAATACAAAAAATCTATAATAATTTCAATATTAAAAGAAAATATTAATAATATTTTAATGAGGCCAGAAGTTAAAATCCTGATAATCTGTGAACATATGAAACAGAAGCCCTATTCCTATAATTCTGATATTTCCTTTGAAGAACAACAGCAAAAAATACACCGCAATGGCGTAATAAGAATGTAAAAAATGAAAACCTATGCTTTCTCTTGAAGGATCAAAAACAGGATTGGCAAAAAGATGGTCAAGATCTACCAGCATCGTAGCGAGGAGAATGAAATATGCCTTTTTCCAGTTTTTACGATAAAAAATCAATGCGATAAAAACAGGAAAAACAAGATGCAAAAAATAATGCGTAAAAGTTTTGAGCAATGCGATGTCTGATGAAGCCATTCATGAAAATTTTATTCGGGTTCTTTGCTTACCATCGTAAAATTAAGGGTAATTCTCCTTTCTTTGCTTTTATTTTTATCCAATAATGACCGGATTGATTTCCGTACAATACATAATCGATATCTGAGATGATTCTTTTTTCAGTGATACTCAGTGTTTTCAAAGAAGAATATAACAACGCATTATTTCTGATTACAATATAGTTTTCATTTAATCGCGGCGGCATTGCTATCGGATTTCGGGTCGATTTTATCGTAATGCCATTATTATTTGACGTGATTTTGTTAGGTTGAAAGGGAATTGCAGTGAATTGATTTTCGTTGTTGATCCATTTTTCGGACTGGAAATACTGCCAGGTTTTTTCAGGATCATTACTCTGAATATCGACCATATAGCTGGGCTGGGTGATCTTTTGAACCGTCTTTTTTTCAACTTCATTAAAATTATCATCATATTCATACGTGACGATGGTATCATTGATCTGTCTAAGATCTGCAGCAGCCTTTAAAGATGTTATCTGTGAAGAATCTGCTATACTTTTTTTGAAAAAACTGATAAAATTCCTGATGTTTTCTTTGTCTAATTCAAGTTCTAGAAAATGATTTCCTTTCTCAGCTTTTGAAGCAATCGTATTAAGAATCTCCGGATTTGAATTATTATTGATTTCAATTTCATCCTCATTTAGCTCAATGGAAAAGTTTCGGATCTTATGTCCTGAAATGAATGAAATGCTTCCCAGTGTATTTTGAATAAATTTATCTGCATCCCAAACATGATGTAGAGAACTCTGTAGAAGTTTTTTCTGAATAGTTTCAAAAGCATGATCTGACGTTCCCGCAATGCAATAATTTCCGTCTATCATAAAGAATAACTGATCCTTCTGAAAGCGGTTATTTCCTTTATATTCAAACTTTTGACTTTTTAAAAAACCAATAAACTTCTGTGGGTCTTTAAGTTCCAAAACCGTGTACCATTCGGACAGCCTGGTGTTTTTAATATGGAAGACCTGCAGGAAATCCGGTATTCTGATCCCTGAATATTTTACTGATCCTGAACTTTTACTCTTTCTTTTACTTCCGGACCATTTTGAAGGATGAGTTACTAAACTGAAGAGGTACTGTCCCGTTAATTTCTTCGTGTCAATTAAGACCACTGCATCTGCATTATCAGGAATATATTGAAGGCTTTTATCTTTGTGAAAAGCTACAAAATATACTGCAACAGCCAGCAATAAAAATAACGGGATAATAATCTTCCTTTTTTTCATCTATAAAATTTGAGGCTTCTTGTCTGTTTCCTTTGTTTTAAAAATCTGATCGAATATATCAAAGAAATACATTAAGCTGTTTTCCGAAGAATCTTTGATGTTATAATTCATCTCAGTCTGGATACTTTCTCCTTTTACTTCTGTTTTATAATACAATTCTCCAACATTTTTTTTGATCGCCTCCAATGTTTTTCTCTCTTTCGGACTTTTGAATTCTTTATCTAATCCTGTTAAAAGTTTCCGGATATCCAGTCTTCCCGACAAAGGATATTTAGCTGAATCTTTTGCCCATTTTCTGGAAATATCAGATTGGTCTACCGGCAGAATATTATCTGCTGAACTCATAAGATATACTACTCCATCTTTCACGGTAAAGAATAGCTGATCCACATAGCCTCCGTTTTTTTCTTCTTTAAATGTGTACAAATCTCCTTTTTTAGAGAATCTTTTAGAAAGCTTTTTATTGGTCGAAAGCATATCAAAAATACGGTTCCAGTAGCCTTCGTTCTCTGTTGCAAAAGCGAAAGTGAAGTTGGGAACAGCAATCTCTTTGGTTTTCTTTACTTCTTTTTCATTGAAATCCGCATCGTATTCATAATCGGTGTATTCTACTGTTTTAGATTTCAATTCGTTTAAAACAAAGATTCCGTTTCCGGGTGCAATTTTGGTAATTGCTTCTTCATCCAGTACAATTTTCATGGTTTCCATGATCAGCTCCATTTCTTTTTTGTACTCATTTTCTCCGGAATTCTGAAGAAGGCTGTACATCATGTCAAAACATTTTGCCCCGTTAACATTCATGGCATAGTAACCGACACTTTTTTCATTGATCAGTTGCAGCAGCTTTTTGTTTTTCTTTCCTTTATAAATGGCAGAGATATTCTTTTGAATGTCATTATTTTTGTGCTGATAATTATTCACCAGTCTTACTTTGTCTTTATCAAAATACAGATTGTATGTATAGTTGGAGTTGTACATGTTTTTGAAAAACTGTCCGTAGCTGTAATACTTCGTCATTTTTCCGTAGATACCTTCATTTACAATTCTTCCATAATCTGTGTACACAAAAACATCGGAATTGGCATCTCTGAATGTAAGCATCTCTTTTGGAACTTCAATTTCTAAATTTGAACTGAAATATTGGTCAAAACGATCTTCAGCGTTCTTTTTAACAACCTTAAAGTTTTCTCTTCGGATAGAGTCCTGTTCTTTCTGATAGGCTTTTTCTTCTTCCTCATCATATTCTGCATCAGGCATTTCCTCTCCATTTTCAGAATTCTCGGCAGTTTCTTTATCTGCAGGATATTTATGATGTTTCTCCAGGTATTTGATATCTTTCTGGATTCTTGCGATCTCGTTGTTGTTATCTTTTATACTTTCTTTCAGATACTTGATATCTTCCTTCAGGCTTTTGATCTCTTCTTTATAATCAAACGGCTTTTCCGGCTCTTCAGTATAGACTGTATCTCCCGGCTCTGCGTAAGCGGAGTCCACCACTGCAACTGCTGTACTGTCTGCAACTGCTTCCTCTGCCCAAAGATCCTTATACGGTTTTGTATAGCTGATCATGCTGAGAACAGCACGGCTTCCGTTCCACGCTACAAAAATATCATCATTGATATCTACATAAGAATAGTTCTTTCTGCTGGAAACTTCCTGTCCTTTTTTCTTTACAGAATTAATAAACTCCTGGAACTTTTCTCTATTATCAATGATAAAATGGGTATTATAAGCTTTAATCGAGTCATTAAAACTTGCATAGTGATATTGAACAGCATCATATTTGATTCCTGTTTTGGAATAATCTGTCCATGAAAGGTTTTCTTTGCTCTTTTTGCTGAGCTCATGCAGCAAAGGGTTCAGTTTATTCCAGTTGATTTTATTATTAAGCTGTTTTCCGTTAACTTCCATATAAAATACGGCATCGGAAGGAATTTTCATGCTGTTTTGAGCTAAACCCCATGTAAAGCCAAAGAGAACAAAAATAATGGTTTGCGTTTTTAATAAGATAGATTTCATGACTATAGTTTAGAAATTTATTGAAAAAGAATAGTGTTTTGAATTTGTTTTTTTTGAAGGATCAGATCCAGAATATCAGCCTCCAGCTTGAGTGCTTTTTTATTTGGAGAAAGCACATACGTATTATTCGTTTGTGATTTCACCGTGCTTTCAAACTGCATAATGGAAGTATATTTCGCATCGTTAAAAACCTCCTTATCAGCCTTACTCATCTTGTCGTAATCTGTTTTGAAGGTATTTACTTTATTCCTTGTTAATATTTTTTTTTCAAGATTTTGGCTGTATACTTGTGTTGGAACCACTTTGCCCAATATTTTCTGAGCCTTTAGTTTTTCCAGACCGGCATTGATATTTTCTATTTTCTTGAAATTGCAACTCAGTTTGATGATGTAATTATCAAAATCCATGGAGGTTTTCACATTGCTGATTCCCGGAGTTGCTCTAAAAATTCTGGCAGCTTCATTGATTTTATTTTCAATTTCTGATTTTTTAGGAACTTTTTTTCCGTTGATGGTTTCCATCTTGGAAATTGAAGCCAGCCGTGCTTTGCTTTTACTGGCATTAAGAATAATAGTATATTCTCCTGTACCATCTGCTTTTACGTTCACCTTATCCAGAATATCGAAACAGCTTGTTAAAAATAACAGGGGAAGAAGAAGAAGAAATAGTTTTAATATTTTTTTCATGATTAGGTTTAAAACCACAAAATTACTTAATTCTGGCCTTACATCCTTATAATCTTTGATTTTTTGGGAATAAATAGCTGTTTCCCGGTACTTTTTCAGGGGAAAATACGGTACTTTTTCCGTATATTATTTTTTAAATACGTCCTTTAAGGTAGTCCTGACGAAGATCTTCATCCAGTTTTTCAATAGCATACCGAAGGCAGGTTCTGGGTATTTCTTTATAATACTGATTCAGATAACGGATCAGCTCTCCTTCATTTTTATTTCCCATTTCCCTTAGCAGCCATCCATTTGCTTTGTGCATCAGATCATGTGGATGTTTCAGGTTTCTGGTGACGAATTCTTTTGTCAGCTCAAATGACCCTTTTTTTATATAATGCATTGTTCCGACAACAGCAATCCTTTTATGCCACATCTCATCAGATTCCGAAAGTTCTCTAAGAAGATTTTCTTTCTGATTTTCAAACGCATATCTGCCTAAAATTTTATAACAGGTTGAATCTACCAGATCCCAGTTATTAACATAGGTAAGATGATCCAGATAAAAAGCGATCACTTCTTCTTTTCCTGCTTTATCTTTTGTTTTTTCGAACTTTGAAATCAGCATAAAAAGAGCCGTCAGTCTGTGCTCATGATATTTTGAAGAAAGTAAGGTGCTGAGTTCTTGTAAATTTATTTTCGAGTAATATTCTTTGGCTACAGAGCGTTGATCCGGAACTTTTACCCCCAGAAAAAAATCACCCTCACCATATTCTCCTTTTCCCGTTTTGAAAAATCTTGGAAGAAATTCTGCTTTTTCAGGAATGGATAAAACAGCAAGTGCGTCCTGTATTTCTTTAACAATACTCATAATAAATTAAGCTTTCTCTTCTAAAGCAATATTTTCCTGCTCTTCCTCCTCTTCTGCAATCTGTTTAGGGTTCGCCACTTTTGCAATAGTAAGCCCTTGAACAATGATCGAGAATACTACTACACAATAAGTTATACTTAAAATAATCTCACTGTATTCACTTTTAGGAACAGACATTGCCAATGCGATGGAAACTCCTCCGCGGATTCCGCCCCAAACGAGAACTTTTACCGTCTGTGGACTGAAACTTCTTCTCAGAGAAGTAAATTTTGTAGGTCCCCAAATAGAAATAAATCTTGCAAACAGAACTACCACAATGGCAACTAAGCCGGGAATCATGAAATGTCTGAGATCTTTAATCATCAAAAGTTCAAAACCGATGAACAGGAATAGTACAGCATTCAGAATTTCATCAATCAGCTCCCAGAATTTAATCAGATAGTCCTGCGTCACTGATTTCATTTTGAAACTTCTGTTGAAGTTCCCCATAAACAATCCTGCGGCCACCATTGTCAATGGTCCTGAAATATGCATCTGACGGGCAATAAGATACCCTCCCATTACAACAGAAAGTGTCACCAACACAGAGATAATATAATCATCCACTTCACGCATCAATCTTGAAGTAACCCATCCTAACAGAACCCCGAGTAAAAGACCTCCTCCGGCTTCTTTAAGCAGAAGCAATCCGATGGTTTCAACACTCAGATCAACTTCTTTTCCGACCGCCAGCTGTAAGATCACCGTAAATACTACAACCGCCATACCGTCATTAAAAAGAGATTCTCCGGCCACTTTTGTTTCCAGTGATTTGGATACATTGGCTTGTTTCAGTACACTCAGAACCGCTACCGGATCTGTAGGAGAAATCAAAGCACCAAAAACAAGACAGTAGATAAAAGGAAGCTTTATTCCCACATAAGGAAGCAGATAAAACATTCCGAATCCTACGACAAAGGTAGAAATCACAACACCTACCGTGGAAAATATCACTACAGGTCTGAACTGTTCTTTCAGATCATTAATATTAATATGAATTCCTCCTGCAAAGAGCAGAAAATTAAGCATGGCTCCCATCAGAACTTCTGTAAAATCTATGCCGTTCATCAGTTTATGAAGATGTCCGAAAGTTCTGGGAAGAACCGTTTCTCCGAACAGGACCAGAAAAATAGAAACCACAATGGCAATGACCATAATTCCGATGGTACTCGGAAGTTTTAAAAATCTGTAGTTAAGATAGGCAAAGATTGATGCTAATACGATTAATGCTGAAAATGAATAATATAATTCCACTAAGTGTTTTTATTTTAAGATTAGTTAGTGAGTTCCAAATACAGTATTTTGATATAAATCTGCTTCCCATCCTTTTCCCATATATCAAACATCGCATCTTTAGAAGCTTTTGAACTCCTGGTATAATCCTGTCCTATATTCAGAATATTGAGAAGAATATACTCATCTCCCACCGAATTAACGATATAAGCTGTTTTCTCAGATTTTCCGTCTCCTGAACTTCTTATTCCTTCAGTAAGGGTACGGAACTGGTTCAGATGATGGATAAAGTTATTTCCATCTTTTACAGAATCATAAGCCCTAAGAAGAATTAACAGAATATCCAGATTGGTAGGATCTTTACCATACAAAGCTTTCCCCTGTTTGATACAGTCTGCAAAATTATTTTGCTTAAAAGCTTCTACAAGACTTTTAAAGCTGTCATCTGATGTACTTATTTTATCGTTCCTAAAATTTCTTCCGTAATACAGATATTGAGCTTCTATACTGTCCAGAGACTTTGGATATCCTTTAAATTTGAAAATAAGTTTTTCGTAATTGTACGGAGAGTCGGAAGTCCTGAGACTTTTCTCAATAGCTTTTAAATCAATTTTTGATTTCTGGCTGAACCCAAAAACCGAAAACATGATGAATAAAAGGAAAAAGTAATACTTCATTAATTGTTGCTTTCTTCCTCATCATTGTCGAAATATTCGAAAAGGAAATCGTTGTATGGGAATCTGGAAATATGAATCTTCATAACCTCATCATAGATCATTTTCTTCATTTCCGGGAAGTTTTCTTTCGTTAGGGCAGAGATGAATACAGTTGGATATTTTGATTTTGCCATCCACGTCTTTTTCCATTCCTCAAGAGAAATATTTTTACGGGTTGAAGGCGTAAGATCATCTTCATCCTTTTTCTCATAGCTGAAATCATCAATTTTATTGAAAACCATAATCATCGGCTTCTGATGAGCATTGATTTCCATCAGGATATGATTAACAGATTCTATATGATCTTCAAAGCTTTCGTGAGAAATATCTACCACGTGGATTAAAAGATCAGCTTCGCGAACTTCATCCAATGTAGATTTGAATGATTCTACAAGCTGAGTGGGTAATTTTCTGATAAATCCTACGGTGTCTGTTAACAGAAAAGGTAAATTTCCAATTACCACTTTTCTTACTGTGGTATCCAGTGTAGCGAATAATTTATTTTCAGCAAAAACTTCAGATTTTGAAATGGAATTCATCAGGGTAGATTTCCCTACGTTGGTATATCCTACCAAAGCTGCACGAACAACTTTCCCTCGGTTATTACGCTGGGTAGCCATTTGCTTGTCGATGGTCTTCAGTTTCTCTTTCAGCAATGTAATTCTGTCACGGATAATACGACGGTCAGTTTCAATCTCTGTTTCTCCGGGACCTCTCATTCCAATTCCCCCTTTCTGACGTTCAAGGTGGGTCCACATTCTTGTCAGACGTGGCAAAAGATATTGATATTGTGCCAGTTCCACCTGGGTTCTTGCATATGAAGTTTGTGCTCTTTGGGCAAAAATATCAAGAATAAGATTGGTACGGTCCAGGATTTTCACTTCCATATCTCTTTCCAGGTTTTTAAGCTGCGAAGGAGAGAGTTCATCATCGAAAATTACGGTTCCGATCTCGTTTTCTTTTACATATTCTTTTATCTCAATAGCTTTACCGCTACCGATAAAGGTTTTGGAATCAGGCTGAGTTAGTTTTTGGGTAAAACGCTTTTGTACGGTTGCTCCTGCTGTGAAAGCTAAAAACTCCAGTTCATCTAAATACTCCGTCAGCTTTTCTTCATCCTGATTCTGCGTGATAACACCCACCAGGACCACTTTCTCATAGTTATGTTCTTTCTTTTCTAACATTAAGGTCTGTCTATGTTTATGATTTTTACAAGTTAATATTTTTCGGAAAAAAAACAAAATCAATTTTTATTTAATAATATATTTTAATATAAATTTAAGTTTGCCAGTGAGTTATATTCCAAAAAAATCAATAGCTTTATATAATAAATTTTTGATTTTTAATTATTTAAATCAAAAGCTAATTTCCGGAATATCATGATTATCCCTATCAGATGTATGATTATTGATGATGATGAACTGGACAGGCTGGTTCTTCAGCATTACATCAGGCAATATCAAAACATTGAAATTGTCGCTACTTTCGATGCTGCAGAAAAGGCAGTTCCCTACCTTGATATTCCTGTTGATCTCCTGATTACTGAAACCAATTTAAAAGGAATGAGCGGTTTTGAATTCCGTAAACTGGCTCATAAAATACCCGCCTGTATTTTCGTAAGCTCACATCCGGAGCTGGCGGCCGGAGCCTTTGAGATTAATACTTTAGATTTTATTACCAAACCTCTTACTGCAGAACGCTTTCATTATTCTATGGAAAAACTTTTTGATTTTCTTGAAGTAAAAGAAAAATGTGAATGCTATGACGCTATGCTGGGAGAAAACTGTATCAAAATAAAAGAAGGAGGTCATGTTTTTCAGATTAAAATGAAAGATATTCTTTATCTGGAAGCTCTGAAAGATTACACCAGGATTATCACTCTTGAAAAAAATTACTGTATTTTAAATTCACTGGGAAATCTTCTGCAAAAAAATTTTTTTGATTCTTTTATCAGAATACACAGAAGCTATGCTGTTCCACGCCATCTTATCCGCGGAAAAAGCTGTCACGAAATAGAGCTTGCACATCACATCAAGCTTCCTATTGGCCGAACCTATAAGGATAATCTTTCTTTTTTCAATCCTTAAAAAATATATTCGTGATTTACAAGATGCCATTGGTCTATTATTTCTGCCGTTGGTCTATAATCCTGTCATTCAATGGAGATAGTTGGTAACTTAGTCTTCCCAAATTCCTCAGGAAAACACATCTATTAATTACCAAAACTGTTATCCATGGAAAGAACATCTATTTATTGTATCATTCTGTCTGTCTTTTTCATCCCCATACTGCACACACAATCTGCAATTTTGGAAGCCGGACCGGATGCATCAGGAGCGAATGGTTTTGTTTGGTACAGCGTAGGTCAGACAACCTATCTGGAAAAAGGAACAGGAAATGTCGTTACTGCCAATGCAGAAGGAAGCGGATACAGAGAGAAAGCAAAAGCAGCGGCAGACAATTCAGAAAAACATCTCACTAATACAGCAGACATAAAAAAACAATTCCCAACAGACAGGCATATCATAATACTATAAATTCTAGGAACACAAAATGAATGTTACCAGGCTGCCCAACACAGCAACCCTGGAAGAAATAAAAAAACCATTCCCAAAAACTAATGACTCTCAAAAACTGGTAACCTTAAAAAGCTGATAACCAAACTAGATTTTTCAAACAAAGAAGTCCGCTATAAGGCGGACTTTTGTATGATAAGAGAAAACTTTAATCCCAATCAGCAGCTACAAATTTCATTGAATTTCCTTGATCATCGGATAAGGTAAGAAAATGTCCCTCAATAGAATAATTAGTCATGGTCTCTACTTTTTTCTGAAAAGAAGTTTCAAGATTCATATCCTGGCAGGCTTTCATTGTGCTTACTCCTTTTGAAATGCTTACTCTTCCACCTTTTTTAAATTCCGAAACAAAAGACATCCTGTTACATCCCATATAAACACGTGCCTGAATTTTACCCCTTACCTTATTGGCGGTCAGATTCATTTCAGCATTATTGGCTGTTAATTGATCTTTTGAAAAGCCATCAAAAGAAATAAGCATCCATTGCCTTTGAAGAAAGGGATCCCTGGTGGACATTGAGGAACAATTTAAAACGAGTCCTAAAAGTAAAACGGCAAAAAGTGGTAATAGTATCTTTTTCATGCGGATTATCATCCCATTTTCATACCAATCCGGGACAGAATCTCGTAAAAATTAGTAAATTAGCGACACAAAAATTATTTTATAAAATGAAAAGACTATTTCTACTATTCACTTTCTTGCTGGGCTTTGCTCAGATGAGGGCGGATGAGGGGATGTGGCTGCTAATGCTCATCAAAAGACTTAACGGTGTTGATATGCAAAAAGAGGGTCTACATCTTACGCCTGAAGAAATTTATTCCGTGAACAATTCAAGCTTAAAAGATGCTATCGTAAGTTTCGGTGGTTTCTGTACAGGTGAAATTGTTTCGGATAAAGGACTTATATTTACCAACCACCACTGTGGTTACGGTGCTGTTGCTGCGGCTTCTACACCGGAAAAAGATTATTTGAAGAACGGTTTCTGGGCAATGAAACAGAAAGACGAATTCAATGCAAAGGATCTTTATGTAAGATTTTTAGTGAGAATGGATGATGCTACACAAAGAATCAATTCTAAACTAAACAACAATATGACCGGAGCAGAGAGAAAAGCTGTTATTGATGCTGAAACTAAAGCCATCCAGACAGAAAACTCTGAAAACGGGAAATATACTGTTGTAGTAAAAGATTTCTTCAACGGAAATGAATTCTACTATTTCGTATACCAGGATTATAAAGATATCAGATTGGTAGGTGCTCCGCCTTCATCATTAGGAAAATTCGGAGGAGACACAGATAACTGGGAATGGCCAAGACACACTGCAGACTTCACCGTTTTCAGAGTATATGCTGATGCTGCAGGTAACCCTGCTGAATATTCTCCAAGCAATACTCCTTTGAAACCTAAGCATTTCCTTCCGGTTTCTCTTAAAGGAATTAAGCCTGGTGATTTCTCAATGATCTTAGGTTATCCTGGAAGAACGAACCGTTATCTGACTTCTTACGGAATTCAGCAGATGGTAACTAAAGATTACCCGGCATGGGTGGAAGCTTCTAAGCTGGCTATGGATGTCATGAAAAAGTACATGGACAAGGATAAAGCAACTCAGCTTAACTATGCTTCTCAATATGCTTCTGTAGCCAACTACTGGAAAAACAGACAAGGGACTATCGATGCAGTAGAGAAAAACGGAACTATTTCCGACAAACAAAAGATTGAAGAAACTTACAATAAATGGGCTGCAATGCCAGGAAACGACCAATACAATGGCGTTTTAGAAGATATTGCAATGTATTATAAGCAGGTTTCTGAGAGAAATGTTGAAAGAAACTATGCTACTCAGTTTTCAAGAAATGCAAAATATATTACCCTTGCATTACAGCTAGGATCTGTTCTTAAAGCATATGCTGCTCAGGATATGCAGGGAAGATTAGCCATGAAAGCTAAAACTGAAGCGGCAATTAAAACGGCTTATGAAAACTTCAATCCGTCTTTGGAAGGAGAAATGCTTGCAGCTATGACCAGTCTTTATCAAGCCAGAGTTAAAAACCCGGACGTTGTTTCTGCTACTATTTTAGGACTGGATGCTAAAACGGTTTCTAATTTAGCATATTCTTCAATCTTCGCTAATAAAACTTCTGCAACGAATTTCTTATTGCATCCTGATGCATTGAAGCTTGATGCTGATCCGCTTTGGAAAGCTGCTAATGGAATCATGGCAGATCAAAAGATCAGCACAGACAGATTTGTTAAGATAGATGACAATTTCGCCAAAAACAATCGTCTTTTCTTAGCTGGTTTAATGAAAGCTATGCCTGAAAAGAAATTCTACCCGGATGCAAACTCTACTATGAGATTAACTTACGGTACAGTAGATAAATTACCTATCAGAAATGACAGAAACTATTTCGGAATTACTGATAATTATTATACAGATATGACTGGTCTTGTTGGAAAATACAAGAAAGGGGATGAAGAATTTGATCTTCCTCAAAGAGTGATTGATCTTTACAACCTTAAAGATTTCGGTCAGTATGCTGATGCTGCAGGTTATATGCCTGTAAACTTCCTTTCTAACAACGATATTACAGGTGGTAACTCTGGTTCTCCGGTAATTGATGGAGACGGAAATCTTATTGGTATCGCTTTCGACGGAAACAGCGAAGCATTAAGCGGTGATATCGTATTCGAGCCTGAATGGCAGAAAACGATCAACGTAGACGTTCGTTTTGTTCTTTGGACAATCGATAAGTTTGCTGGAGCCAGAAGATTAGTGGATGAATTGAAGCTTGTAAGAGATGAAAACACTCCGGCTGACACAAAAACTAAAAACTCAGGTACTACAACAACACCTAAGAAAGTTAAAAAGTAATCTTAACTGATATATTTTGAAACCGTGAAATTTACTTTCACGGTTTTTTCATTTTTGACACTTAAAAACATTTCATGATTCCTGAAGCTATTATCCAACAAAACGAGGAAATACAACAATGTTATCATTTACATGATCTGCCAAATTATATTTTTCAAGCAAAAATTTACTTTCTTTCACTTTCCGAGAACAAAAAGTTATCAGGTCATACCTATAAATTAGTTCCTGACAATTGGAACATGAGCTGCAGAATCGGTGGATAAATGCCCTGATAAGCGTGGGTCAGGATGGACTTCAACTTTTACAGCATAGGGTTTAAATCCATTCCTTAAATAAAATTTCAGTGCATCGGGATGATCAAAACTGCAGGTATGCAGCCACATACGCTCAATTCCGGAAGACCATGCAATCTGAAGGGCCTTATTCATCAAAATACGTCCCAACCCGTTACCCGTTACACTTGAATCAAGACCCAGGAATACAAGCTCACAGGTATGTTTCTCACTAAAATCAAGCTCAAGCAATCCTATTTCAACTCCGTTTTGCTTTACTACAAAAATTTTTGTGCTCTCCCTGTTAAGAATATCATATAACTCTTCATCAGATATAATAAGGCGGGAAAACCACAGCCAATCAGCGCCGATTTTACGGAATAACTCCCTGTATGCGCTGAGATCAGGATTCTTTAATAAGTCAAGAGAGATACCTTCCGGCATTAAAAGATCGGAAAGGACTGGTCTTTTTGTCATTTCCAGACAAGTTACAATGCTTGCTATATGGCCTGGTTCAACATTTGAAAGACCAAGCGGAAGGGTGTATGATTTTGAATTCATTTTAAACTGTTTTATATGATTGATATATTAATGTGAGAAAGCGGATTAAAAGTATTATTCAGGCTATTCTAAATCGATTTTTCTGAATTTTATTTCCGATAGTACAGTAGCTGCTAAAATGAGACTGCCCCCTACCACCAATCGCAAGGAAAAGCCTTCATTCATAATAAAAAATGATGCGATGGCTGCAAAAACGGGTTCAAATAAATAGATTAAAGCTACCTTCTCTGCACTGATATAGTTTTGTGAGATATTGGAAACAGAATACACGTAGGCAGTGGAAAAAAGACCACAATAAATGATACCCAGCCAAAATTCATTTTTTACTGGGAACCAGTTTGCTGTACTATCAAATAGTGAAATGACAAGCATTATAAAGGCAACCGTCCAAAACATAGGAATAAGTGAAGACACGATATTTCTTTCCCTGGCCAAATATTCCACTTTAATTAAGTAAAAGGCAAATCCCAGCGTACCGGTTAAAACATAGAGGTTAGCTGTACTAAATGTAATTTCTTTTGTTATTGAAATTACAAACAGTCCTGATAATGCTACAAACCCAGCCAGCCAAGTTTTTAAATCTATTTTTGTTTTGTACAATACAAGTTTCAAGAGCGGAACAAGGACAACGCTCATTCCCGCTATAAATGAACACTCTGAGGCAGAGGTATGTTTTACCAGCCCCAACGTTTGAAAATGAATACCAAATGCCAGAGGAAGAGCTAAGGTAACCCCAGCTTTAACAGATGAAAGACTTATACTTCTTAAGTTTTTAAAGAATATTAATGTTATAGCAAGGGCGGCTACAGCAAAACGATAAAACAGAAACGTTGATTGCGAAAAACTACCGATTGACAATTTAGTAACCGGAAATGAGATTCCCCAGAACGCAACGCCCAGAATCAGCAGAAGTATAAAAGTATTTTTTTTGCTCATAATATTAGAATTTTAATAAAATGTAATGAGTTGATTCATTCATTTAAATCATTAAATTTGTTTGATTTATGGATTTACATCAGTTTAAATATTTCTTAGCCTTATCAAAAGAATTGCATTTTTGGAATACAGCTTCAAAAATGCACATCACGCAGTCTGCACTGAGCCGTCAAATCCAGTCTTTGGAAAATGAGCTCGGATTACAACTTTTCTACAGGGATAAGCGGAATGTCAAATTAACACCTGCAGGAAAATTTTTACAGGAAAAATGGGAAATAGAATTAAATCATTTAAATTCTTTACACCAGCTTGCTAAGCAGATTCATCTGGGTGAAAGTGGTTCCATAAGATTAGCTTACCCTGATTCCATCTCCTCTTCTGTACTTCCTGAATTCATTAAAAAAATAGTTCATCTTTATCCTAAACTTAAAGTTGAATTACTTCAGTTGACCACAGAGAATGAAGAGGAATACCTTAAAAACTATAAGGTTGATATTGTGTTTACAAGGGATTTAACGTCATCTCCTACTATTAACCACAAGAAACTTAATCATGAAAACCTTTCATTTGTAGTTCCTGAACATCATGTTTTCAGATCTTTAGAGGATATAACAGAACAATCTCTGAAAAAAGAAAAATTAATTCTTACAACACAAGATCATAATAGCAGTTATAATGATATTGTTAAAGAAATTATTACGTCTTATAATATGCAACCAGACTCTTCCATACAATGCGAGTTTGGCTCAACAGTGATTTCTCTTATAAAAAATGGTTTGGGCATTTCGATTTTACCCTACTCCTACAGCTTACATCAATATGTGGGAATACGATTTATTCCACTCCCTTTTGTCACCGCACTTTATATCAACTGGCGAAACGATGATCCTAATCCGATTCTCAAAAATATACTCAATCTGATCTAATCCTTAATTAAGGACATACCATCTCAATATGAAGTATTCCATCTTCTTCGTATAGATCTCCTTCTTTTTTAAAACCTAATGATGTATAAAATTCACACAGATAGCTTTGTGCACTGATACGAATTGGGGATTTAGTAAAAAACTTTCCGCAGCCATCAATTGATTTTCGCACCAACGCTCTTCCCAGACCCAATCTCCTGTATGACAATCCAATAACAATTCTCCCAATGGATGCATCATCATAAGAAACTCCCGGAGGAATAAGTCTGGTATACCCCGCAATATCACCATTAACTATGCACATGAGATGATAACTCTCCAAATCTTTATTATCAATATCCTGATATACACAATTCTGTTCAACGATGAAGACCTGATTTCTAAGTTTCAATATTTGATATAGCTCCATAGAATTCAGTTCTTGAAAAGATTTAATTACATGCTTTACTTCCATATTACTGACTGGTAAAAATTATAGGGGCAAAATTAACCCAACTTGTAATACCGAAAAATGCTGTTTTTTGATAAACTAATTCGATTTTAGCATTAAACGAGGTGAAAATACCTCTAAAAAATCTGATCTGTTTTGAAACCATGAAATTTGCTTTCGCAGTTTTTTATTTTTGATGTGTAGAAACATTTATTTGATGCAATGAGCTACACACAAAGGAATACATCCGCTGGATAGAAGAAGCTAAGAAACCTGAAACTATGGAAAACAGAAAAAATAAAAATGATCCAGACGATTCTGGATGGGAAAAAGGGAAATAAATCACCCTTATTTTTCACTCTTAAAAGCTGTACAACAAAAAAATTGAATCAAGAAAATATTATTTTGTCAGGATCTCAAAAAGTAGCCGACTATAGTTACAGATATCAATTTATAACTATAAAAAATTTGCTTTTATGAACAGGTTTATTTTCAGAACATCAATTTTAGCTGCAGCAACTGTAGCCGCATTTACTCTTTCTTCATGCCGTGATTCGGATGACGACATGATGATGAATTCCTCTTTCCAAAGAACCATTACTTTTGAAAATGTGGTAACTCCGAAAGATTTTGTAGAAAGCGGAAGTTTTCAGGGAACAGGAACTCCTCCCATTATTTTACCGGGACAATCTGTTTCTGTAAAATTCAGTGCAGGAAAAGCACAGGCTTTAATGTTCGCAACGATGTACGGAGCTTCAAAAGATTGGTTTTTTGCCTCCCAACAGCCGGGCATCAAATTGTTTGACAACAATGGAAATGCTATTACCGGTGATGTTTCTTCAAGTGTCCGATTATGGGACAACGGTACAAAAGATGATACAACAGGACAGGTAGAAAGCAAACCAATTATGCAGGTTTCTGGTGTCAATGCATCTCAGCTTATGAAACTCAACCTCGCTTACAATGATGTAAAATCAGAGTTTACCCTCACTATTACCAATACCTCTGGTGGAACTGCCAATGAAACTCCTTTTTCTCCCGGTGTATGGGCAGTTTCCAATTATAATGGATCTCAGCTTCTAAACAATGCTCCGTTCTTTACTCCGAACGCTTTATCAAATCCGGAAATCACAGATATTGCTCAAATGGGAAATATCAGTAAAATGATGACAAAACTAAATGCCAATACAGGAATTATGACGGGTCTTTCTCCTGCCCTGGTAGTTGTTTACCATGGTGATAAAAATCCAATTTACGAATTGGGTAAATTAGACAATGGTATGGGTCTGAAAGATATTGCACAGTTTGGAAATGCAGCCAAGCTTCAAAACAGTTTAAAATCTTTACCTAATGTAAAAGGGGTATATATTGCCGGAAATGCTCCTGTAGCTCCGGGAAGTAAGGTTACAACAAATTTTAATGCTGAGCCAGGTGATAAAATTGCCTATGCAACAATGTTTGGTTTTTCCAATGACTGGTTCTATGCCAATGAACAAAATATTGATGCCAATACCACGGGAGATCTTAGTTTGAAAACTTCATTATTTGATTCCGGAACGGGTATTGATCAATATCCGGGTGCTGGAAATCATCAGGCTTTGTTTGGGGGAACTCCACAAAGTGAAAATATGATTATTTCAAAAGTGGGAACCCAATATCCTCTTCCTGCTGTACAGAATGTGATTAAAGTAACTGTTAATTAATCTTCAGATAAAGAAAAGGTCAGACAATACTGTTTGACCTTTTTCTTTCTATTCGGGAAAAATAAAAGTATATCCGTTTTATTATTGTTTCAGTGCTCCTTCCAAATACTGCTCTCCTCCTCTATTGGTAACGGTTATAAAGCCTTCATAATAACTGCCTCGCTTGCCAGATAAACTTTGTCTGCTGATAATTTACTAATGAAAACGCAGACAAACAAATGTTAACATTTTGATTTTCATCATTATAAAATTAAGAAAAAATGTTCTTTTAAATTGACTATTGAGGTTTTACTGTTTTTATATTTATCTTCAAAATCATTCACTATCTCTACGTTTTTTATAAAATTGTAACTTATTTCATCTCCTAAAATATTCTCTAAAACAATGTCAATAAGAGTGTATTTATCATCATCTTTTAGATTAGTTATATTAGGACATTTAACAATAATGTCAAAAGTATTGTCTGGGAATTTTAACAATACATACTCCCAGTTTGAAACACTAATACTATCCCCAAACCCTAAAGTATCTTTAATAGATAAAGAGAAATCCCAAACCTTTGCTGGTTTATAATGGCTAAATTCCCAAATTGGAATGTTTGGAGCTAAACTAATAATATGCTTTGCTGATTGAAATAATTCTTTGTTTCCACCACATGATATAATTAACATGTTTTGTTTAATTAAGCCTTCTCTAATTTCCCAATTAAAATCTCCGAGAGTTAGTATTTTGCTATCTAATAGTTCAATTAAATCATTGGTTATCTTATCTGAAGTAATAATTGATTGTTTAAGTTAAACCAATTCCAAAAATCACTTTCTTTTAGATTTGCCATGATTACATCTGCATAATTTCCAAACTATGCTTGGATGATAAACATGATTCTTTATAATCTAAAATCTCATTTTTATCATCAAGGAACTTCCTAACATCTTTGTAACTAATATTTTCAGGTATATTTATAGAGTAATATCCTCCACCTTCAATGCCTTCCCAGCTACATTGAAAAGATTCTATTTGATTTAGAATATCATTTTCTAAGTTTTTATTCTTTTCAAAAAATACAAGCTGTACAGTTGAATTTCCAGACATTTCAACTAAATTATCAAAATACATTTTATCTCCTTCATGTTCTATGCTTATAATATCCTCATAAGCTATGTTTGGAGCAAAAAAAGGGATGTTATCTATCTGATATAGTTCATTTCCAATTGGTTTAACCCATATTAATTCTTCGGACACAACACCGTTTAAGTCAGTGTAAATAAGTGAAACTTTATTTCTCATTCTAATTATTACTTTTTAATCTATTACAATCTCTACACAAAACCTGACCATTATCTGGATTACCTCTACCTCCTTTAGATTTTGGAATTATATGGTCTACTTGTGTTTCATTACCTGGAGGTTTTACACCAGATTCTGATTTTCTGGATGGTACGGTTTCTTGTTTGCAACCTTCACAGACATTTTTTCCTCCATTCTTGTCTTTGTTTATTTCTTTTACTACTTCTTTTCCAGCTTTTGTAAAATCCTTTCCTGACCTATCCGTTTTATTCAATCTTTCTGCCCTTGCTAAAGTTTCGGGTTTAATTGTAGATTCTGTAGTTTCGGGTTTTACCTGTTCTACAGCATTTTCCATTGTCTTGGTTGCTGTTTCAGGTTTTCCTCCCTCAACTAAATTATCAAACCAATTTCCAATTCTTTCCCAGAATCCAGGTGGGGAAGGTGGTGTAGCTCTGGAAACTGTAATCGTAACTGGCTCAATTGGAATCTCTCTAATCATTGCTTCTGTTACTGGTGTAGCAGGAATATTAGAATTAGACATCATTAAAAACTCAAATGGTACTAATTCTAACCCCTCTAACTCTTTTCCTCTACCAATTTTATTTTCCTGAAATGCAAAAGGTGAGTTGTACGTATACATTTCAGCCAAAGGGTCTACATTAAAGAATCTTCCCAGTTCTGGAATATTATTTCTCCATTTAAAAGAACCCCATCCTGTCTCCTTCTGTCTTTCCTGACCTTGGAAACCATAAGTATAATTTGGTGTTTGTGTGTAAGTACCGTTATAACCCTGATATTCCAGTCCAAAAGGATAATAATTTGTCTCCCTGTCTATAGTAGCTGTGTTATTTGAGTTGTAATATGCCAATCTTACACTCCCCCAAATATCGGAATAATTATAAACATATCGTTTCTTTTGAAAATCATAGTATCCTTCACTTGTTGGGAAAAACTGTAAACTGTTAAAGCTTCCTTGTCCGAAATACTGGAATCCATCAAGATAATCTGTATCCTCGGTTAGAACAACACCACTTCTTGGATTTAAATAACTGTATGCTTTTTTTAGTTTTACACCATCTGCACGGTATGAAAATACTATATCCCTATTAAATGATGTTCCTTGTTGGAAAGTAACTTTATTAGGCAGGTTCAAGAAATTGTATGAAATATTACTAATTTCTTTGTCAACATGGTTTATCATGTTCCCGTTAAGGTCATAAGCAATAGTATTGCCTCCCGTTGGATAACCTAAATTATTACTGCTGTTATCAGTCACATTAAGAAGTTGATTTCCTTTGTAATTACTATAAATTAGGTCATCAATCAACATTGCAGTATTGTTGTACGATTGGTATCTTTTCAGAGATTTGATATTCCCATTCTCATCATAAGTCAAAAATTCTCCATAACCATTGGTTACAGGAACGGTTGCTAAAGGTTCAAGATACGAAGCATCCGTAAGCCTGTCTAACCTGTCATATTTATAACCGTATCTTCTTAAAGTGTTTCCATTAGCTGTTTTCCAGTCAAACTCTGAAATACTCCCGTTGTATTTTGCTGGTGCAAAAGATGATGAAGCTGGATTATCATACTTTAATTCAAACCCGAAAAGTTTATTGTTAAAACTAGCAGGGTTATTAGGGTTGTTGATTGAAGTTAACCAACCTCTAACATTGTAAGTGTAATCAATGGATTGTAAAGGTGTCCCTGTAGTATTTCCAGTCTTTTTGTTAATCTGTTGCCCAATCTCATTGTAGCTATTTTCAGCTAGAAGTTCCTCTTGTAAATTATCAACCTGATGATATTGCTTTAAAACTCTGTTCTGATTATCGTATACAAATCTTTCTTTTATCTTAACCTCTACATCGTTAGGTGTTTTTCTGTGATAGGTGTAGCTTTCCCCAACCAGTCCAGTAAAATCCAGTTTGAATTCTTTATTGCTGTAACCTCCTAAATGATTGATTGTTTTTAATGCTATGGGTCTTGCTCTGCTGTCATAGTAGGTATAAGTTTTAGTCCAGTTGTTATTATCAATGTTCTTCACATAGCTGGCTACTTGAAGGCTATTTGTTGAAGCATCGTTATTTGCATCCAATGTCTGAGGTAAAGTATGCTGACCTAAAACAGTTGTTGGAATGGCTGGGGCTTCTATTGGGTAAGTATCATAGTAGTTTACGGTGAGTACAATCATGCTCCCTGTTGGAAAAGCCTGTTTGTCATAATAAATATCAATCCCTTGTAAATTAAAAGGAATTCTGCTTCTCCTTTCATTGTTTCCAGCATAGGCAGACATATTATTCAATGCACTTTGCATTGCCTGTCTTGTAGCTGTATTAGCTAAGAACCCTGTATAAACGACCCTTCCAAATTCATCGTATTTAGTAAAAAGCCAACCTTTAGTATTGAAATTGTTATTTACAGTCCTTAAAACTGCATCTTGTGCTAAAACAGGTCTGTCTTGTTTATCATAAACAGTATACTGCCATCCTTTGCCTGGTATTTTCTTTTCCACTTCTCTATTTCTCCCATCATATCTATATTGATAGCATAAGTCATCTAAAATATCTTGTGTAACAACGTTTCCATTGTTTTTAATTTGTTTGACAGCTTTGGGTGGGATTACGAATGCTTTATGATTGTATTCATTATAGACGTAATAGGTATCAATGTCTTGTGTACCATCGGTATTACGAATAAGCAAAATTTGACCTAATCCATTTTTAAACTGAATTACAGGGTTTCCATCTTCATCCGTTACTGTAGTCTTGTAGAGTGTAGCAGCATTATAGTAACCGTTGTTTTCTGTTGTAACTGTTAGGGTTGAAAGTGTATTGGTAATATTACTAACTGTATTTAAAGCTGTAACTGTTGTGAATCTCAGTACTTCATTTTCATTGTTAGCTTCATATTTAATTTTTTCAGTATGCCCCGAACTCATTTTCCATGAATCACCAGCTTGTGCAAGTTGCAACACTCGGTCTAATGGTGAGTTTTCAAGCTCTTTTTCTGCATAAGCATTTGAAACACCATAATAGGAGTTTGCTGTACTTTCATTTGTTACACCTGAATGTATGGCAGAATTTAAGGTACTTAATGGAGTGGGTAAGATTTCTTTTGTTCTTCTCCCTAATCCATCATAGGTGATTGGAGTTACTAAATCTTTTCCTGTTGTGGTTGCTTTAACATTCACTATCTGTTTAGGTCTTCCTAAGCCATCATAATAGGTTACTGTTTCAGATTTTCTGACACAATCCTCATTTAGACAGGTGATAGATTGGATGTAATTCTCAGTAGGTGACAATTGCCCCGATAACTGGCTGTAAATAGCCAGTATAAAGAGAAATAAATTTTTTTTCATAATAATTTTGTGTTTAGTTTATCCTTTAAAGAACAAGTATAATAAGTTTTTTTAATTCCACATATGGGGAAAACCACATATTTGAATAGGGATTTTTACTACTTGCTTATTGGGTCAAATATATAGAGGGCTAACGACAAAACTTGTCACATTATAATTTGATTTAATTATGAAAATTATTTGTTTGGAATTCTTGTCTTAAGAACATTAATTAAATGATCAGTTTCAATGGATTCCCAAAGTATATAACAACCCTTTTTCGATCAATCTTAAAATTGACCAGAAGGCAATTTTGTAGAAAAAAGAGGTTGGATCGTTTATCCATTCCAAAACTCACGGTCTAAACTTCTGTACTGTATAGCTTCGGAAATATGATGAGACAGGATATTTTCAGATCCTTCAAGGTCCGCTATCGTTCTGGCGACTTTAAGGATTCTGTCATAAGCTCTTGCCGAAAGATTAAGTTTCTCCATAGCTAATTTGATGAGACTGAAGGAAGTTTCATCCAGTTCACAATATGCCTCAATTTCTTTAGGCCCTATTTGGGCATTACTGCTGATATTGAGATTCTCATATCTTTTATTCTGAATATCTCTTGCTTTGAGAACGCGGTCTCTGATTTCTTTACTTCTTTCTCCTTTTCTTTTTCCGGAAAGCTGTTCAAATTCTACTTTCTGCACTTCGATATGGATGTCTATTCTATCTAAAAGCGGCCCTGAAAGTTTATTCATGTACCGTTGCATTTCGTAAACAGATGATGTATTATTAGGATCATCGGGGAAAAAACCGCTTGGGCTTGGGTTCATAGAAGCAACCAACATAAAACTTGCCGGATAGTTGACCGTAAACCGGGCTCTTGAAATGGTTACTTCACGATCTTCCAAAGGCTGTCTCATTACTTCGAGTACTGTTCTTTTAAATTCCGGCATTTCGTCCAGAAACAAAACTCCGTTATGAGCAAGAGAGATTTCTCCAGGTTGCGGGTAACTTCCTCCTCCTACGAGAGCAACATCGGAAATAGTATGATGTGGAGACCTGAAGGGACGAACCGTCATTAATGATGTTTCAGTTCCTATTTTCCCGGCTACGGAATGAATTTTGGTTGTTTCCAAAGCTTCCTTCAATGTCAAAGGAGGTAAAATACTGGGTACTCTTTTGGCCAGCATTGTTTTTCCGCTTCCGGGCGGCCCGATCAAGATAATATTATGTCCGCCTGCTGCTGCCACCTCCATCGCTCTTTTGGCTGTTTCCTGACCTTTAACTTCGGAGAAATCAAAAGGAAAATCGTTGATCTTTTCATGAAATTCTTTTCTGGTATCCAGTGTCATTTTTTCAAGTGCTTTTCCCTCGTTAAAAAAATCAATAACTTCTCTGATATTTTCTATTCCATATACTTCAAGATCGTTTACAATAGCTGCTTCTCTGGCATTTTGTTTTGGAAGAATAATTCCTTTAAAGCCTTCTTCTCTGGCTTGGATGGCAATGGGTAAAACACCTTTAATGGGCTGTAGGCTTCCATCCAGAGAAAGTTCTCCCATAATAATATAACTTTCAATTTCTTCTGCCAGAATCTGATCTGAAGCAGCTAAAATCCCGATTGCAATACTAAGGTCATAGGCAGAACCTTCTTTTCTAAGATCTGCGGGAGCCATATTAATAGTAATTTTCTTTCCGGGAATTTTAAATCCTACATTCTTCAGAGCTGCAGAAATTCTGTAGCTGCTTTCCTTAATAGCATTATCGGGAAGACCTACGAGGTAGTATCCTACTCCTCCGGTATCTACGTTCACTTCAATAGTAATGGTCTGTGCAGCCACTCCATGAATGGCACTTCCATAAATTTTGATCAGCATGGTGTGTTTTTGGAGTAAAAGTAATGAATATACTATTTTGAAATTCTGATGTTTATGTTAATGAAATTCTAGTCAGACAGAAATATTAAAAAAGAAATTCAAAAATTTTCAGAATAAAAAAACCGGTACAAATTACTTTGTACCGACTCAACCATTATTAAAAACTAACGAAAAAGATTATACCGTCTGAATTACTGAAAAATCAAGTGTAAGTCAGGAAGCCGGATGCAGGAAAGAGGAAATTCCTTTTTGGGGGTAATTATGACCGTCATTAGATTAACAAGGATGAAATGCATCTATGATCGTAAAGTATTAAAATAAAGGTAGTGTTTCACTAACTGTGTAAGTTAAAAAGTTATTCTGGAAAATTTTGAGCCCTCATAGCTCAAAAAATTTTACGGAAATAACTTTTTATTA
>NZ_FTMT01000033.1:0-34413 GCF_900156015.1 Chryseobacterium sp. RU33C
GTTCTCAACCAATTTATGCTTATTTTTGAAGAAAGGCTCAGATTATAAAATCCAAGCCCTGACTTTTTAACTTACACACTTTGTGGGATAGTGTCAAGTTTTTTATAATTATCAAAAATGATTGGATTTATTTCACTGTTGAGGGTTACGTTAAAACTCCCTTTTTTCTTTACAAGACTTTCAAAAAAATATTTGTCTTTAAAATAAACTCTCAAATTATCCTGCATCCCCTTTGTTTTTATGATTAATAGATAATAGAGTTTGTTGCGCTTCTTTCTCAATTTCAGACTTTGGTTTTATTCTACCTTCCTGAATGTAATTCAAAACATCTACTTTCAGATAATAACACTTTCTAAATCTCTTACAGTATGGAATCTCTTTTTTAGAGTTCACTACATACAAGGCTTCTTTAAGACATTTGTAATTGTCATTTAACGCAAAGGTTTTGTATTGGGTGCTTAACTTTTAAGAGAGCAAAGACAGAAATCAACTTTTTCGGTTCGCACAAATTTTCACTTAGTTTCACCAGCTACATTAAATGAATATAATCTTTGCATTTTTACCAATATTAAGATTAATACCTAAAAAAGATCGATATTTTCAAATTACCTTCCGTTTTCATAAAATATTTATCTATTTCATTGAATTTTATCAGCCTTCAAAGCATTTTACCTGTAACTATTTCGCCAATACTTCGACTATTATTTTTCAGAGTAATATATACTGAGAAAATTCTCGGCATATAACGACATCTCTACAATGATAAAGAATAATAAAATCAGCGTTATATTATTGCGTAAATACCCAACTGTACCATGAAGAAAACTATTATTTCGTTATTAACAGCATTTTCTATGATAGGAATTTCTGCTCAGGAAAAATCTTATTTTCTATCATGTCCCTCTTTGAGTCCTGATGGAAAAACAGCTTACTTCGCTTATGACGGTGACATCTGGAAAGCAGATTCCAATGGAGGAAATGCTTCAAGAATTACCGCTCTGGACGGAGAAGAGATCAATCCCCGCCTTTCTCCGGATGGAAAATGGCTTGCATTCAGTTCTAATCAATATGGTAACTACGATGTATATGTAATGCCTTCAGAAGGTGGAACCATTAAGCAACTAACCTTTCACACCGGAAGAGACGAAATGGAAAGCTGGGCTTGGGACAGCAAAACGATCTATTTTACTTCCAGCAGAAATAATAATTTCGGTAGTTTTAAAACTACCATTGAAGGCAAAACACCACAAAAACTTTTTAATAATTATTTTAACAACACTAACGGTCTTGCAGAAACTCCTGCCGGGGAATATCTTTTCACGAGTTCTTCAGAAAGTGCCCATCAGTTACAGCGTAAGCGTTATAAGGGGGAAAACAATCCTGATATTCTTGGATACAATCCCAAAAGCAATTCTTTCAAACAGTACACAAGCTATGAAGGAAAAGATTTTAACCCAAGTGTAGATAAAAACGGGATTATCTATTTTATTTCTGATGAAAATAATGGAGAATACAATCTTTATAAAATCGAAAATGATAAAAAAACTGCTTTAACGAAGTTTGATACTTCCATTAAAAAACCATTTGTTTCAGCAGACGGATCCAAAGTTATTTTTGAAAAAGACTATCAACTTTATACTTATGATGTATTCTCAAAAAAAACAACTCCTCTCTACATCAGCCTGAATACGAATAAATCTCTGGAAAAAGCTCAGAATTTTAATGTGGAAAATAATATTTCCTATTATGATGTTTCTCCTGACGGTAAAAAAATGGCATTTATAAGCCGTGGTATCCTATTCGTTTCTGATATTGAAGGAAAATTTGCCCAGCAGGTCTCTGACGGAAAAGAACGTGCCATGGAAGTAAAATGGCTGAAAGACAACCGTACTCTTCTTTATAATCAGACTTATAACGGATATCAGAACTGGTTCACTATTCCGGCAGACGGAAAAGGCCAGCCAAAGCAATTAACAGAAGATTCAAGAAATAACCGCAGCATTACGCTGAATGACGATCTTTCAAAAGCAGTTTATTTAAGCGGAAGAGACGAAGTAAGATTATTGGATTTAAAAAGTTTTACATCTACAACCATTGTAAAGGATGAAATCTGGGCATTCCAAAATTCAAGACCGTCTTTTTCACCTAATAACGAATATGTATTATTTTCTGCAAAAAGAAATTTCGAACTTGATATTTTTATCTATAATATTAAAAAGGGACAGACCCTAAACCTTACCAATACTGGTGTTTCAGAGGAAGATCCTGTATGGTCACCCAATGGTAAATATATTTATTTTGCCAGCGACAGGACCAATCCGTCTTACCCTTTAGGCCTGCAGAAATCTAACATTTACCGTATGGCTTTAGATTGGTTTGACGAACCTTTTAAATCCGAAAAATTCGACAATCTCTTCACTGAAGAAAAGAAGGAAGAAAAATCTTCTGATAAAGAAAAAGATAAGAAGGACAAAAAGGAAGACGACAAGGATAAAGAGAAAAAGGAAGAAAAAGAACCGGTTATCAAAGAATTGAAAGTTAATCCTGATGATACTCTGGACAGAATTGAGCTGGTTACCGACCGGTATGGATATCAGGATGACCCTGCTGTTTTCGCTGATGATAAAAAAGAGATTCTATTATTCAATTCTAATCAGGATAATGGAAAAAGACAGCTGTTCAAAAAGGTATTCACAGATTTTGAGCCTGCCAAATCTGAAAAAGTCTTCGATAAAGCAGCGTATTATTTAACTAAAAATGAGAAAAACCTGTTTGCCCTGATTGAAGGCAATATTTACAAAACAACTATAGCGGCATTGAAGCCTGAAAAGATAAATATCCAATACAGTTTTGATAAAGACCTGGCATCAGAATTTACTCAGATGTATGCTGAAGCATGGACGGGCGTGGAGGAAAACTTCTATGACGAAAAATTTCATGGTATCGACTGGAAAGCTAAAAAAGTGCAGTATGCAAAGTATCTTCCGTATGTTCATAACAGAAATGATCTTCGAATTTTATTGAATGATCTTTTAGGGGAACTTAATTCTTCGCACACCGGATTTTCCTCTACAGGAAAAGAAGAGGCTGTGTATCTGAATTATTTCACCAATGAAACCGGAATTATCTTCAAAAAAGATCAGCCTTACACCGTAGAAAGCATTGTGAGAAAATCCCCGGCTTACCGTTCAGGAGTTGATATCAAACCAGGAGACCAATTGACTTCTGTAAACGGAAAAAAGATTGATCTGAACGAAAATATAGAAACCTATTTTACAAGCCCTAAAAAACAGGACGAGCTTGTTCTTACTTTCAACCGTGATGGTAAAACGGTAATAACCAAAGTACATACGATTTCTAACGGAGAATTAAAAGGATTGCTTTACGACGACTGGATCTACAATAATCATCAGCGTGTAGACAAGCTGAGCAATAACCGCATTGCCTACTCCTGCATGAAAAATATGTCTACTGATGAGCTGGACAGGTTCCTTCTGGATATGGTAGAACAAGAGAACAGAAAAGATGCTGTTATTCTTGATTTACGCTATAACACAGGCGGAAATGTTCATGATAAGGTATTGAATTTCCTTTCTCAGAGACCTTATCTTCAATGGAAATACCGTGAAGGAAAGATTACAACCCAACCCAACTTTGCACCATCCGGAAAGCCTATTGTCCTTTTGATTAACGAAGCTTCACTAAGTGACGCTGAAATGACCGCAGCCGGCTTCAAAGCACTAAAGCTGGGTAAAATTATCGGCCAGGATACTTATCGATGGATTATTTTCACTTCAGCCAAAGGATTGGTAGACGGGTCTTCTTACAGACTTCCTTCATGGGGAACTTACACATTAGACGGACAGAACCTTGAGAAAACAGGAGTGAAACCTGATATTTATGTTAAAAACACGTTCATGGACCGTCTTCAGAACAATGATCCACAGCTGGAAAGAGCTGTTCAGGAAATACTTAAAGATTTAAAGAAATAAAATTTCGGAAGTATAAAAATTAAAAAGATCTGCATTTCTGTAGATCTTTTTGTTTAATATTAAAACCTGTAATTGATTAAAGACAGTTTTTATAATGACAACTATTTTACCCGCCTGAAATTCTTTCCAGTTCAATCAGCTGTATTGGTTCGCTCATCCATTCATGCATCTGTCCCGCGAAGTTTTTAAAATGCTCTGTCTGGGTATGAAATTCAAAAGCTTTGTCATCTTTAAAGGCTTCCCACATATAGAAAGTTCCGGGGGATTTTTTATCTTCAAAAAGAATATAATAAATACAGCCGGCTTCATTTCGGGTAGGATCTATGAGCTGCAGCAAAGCATTTTTCAATTCTTCTCTTTTCTCCGGTTTAGACTTCAGTACTGCTACTGACTTAAATTCTTTGTTCATTGCGTTAGATATTTTTATGTGATGGATGTTGATAAGAAATTTTAAGGCTATAGTTTCACCCGATATATAAAATAAGGAGGTTTTCCGGCATCCGGCTGTCCGGAAAAGGCGGTTGTTGTATGAAGCTGGTTCACTGAAATATACAGATAACCATCATCTGTGACTGCAATATTATCTGGCCATTGTAGCTTAGGATCTTTAATCAACCCGGTAAGTTTCCCATTTTTATCAAGCTTACTTATACCATGACCTCCAAGGTTTGTAATATAATGATTCCCTTGTTTATCTGTAGCTACACCATCACTCACTGGTTTTTCTCCAAATTTCTTAATGGAATTCCCTATTGTATTATCATCTTTATTTTCTCTGAAAAGTCTGGCTGGAATTTCATACCATGCTGTCCCGTTCATAGAGCCAAAAAATAATGTTTCCCTGTCATCTGATAGGGTAATAGGATTAACCCCCACACGCGATGGTTTTCCACCAAAATCAATGACTTTTCCATCAATAATCATATCTACATCCTCTGTCTGTAAAGCCGGATGCCCACTAAATCTTCTGGCTTTTTTCGTTTTTAAATTCAGAGCAATAATCCCCGGGTTGGCAATATCAGCAAGGTAGACCCAGCCATTCTTTTCATCTATCGCAACATCCTGAATGAAGCTCCCTTTCGGCGCAATATCGGCCGGCAGCTCTATCTTTTCTGCCACTTTGTTCTTTTTAAGATCAAAACACCACAGACGCGTCTTACCGAGACCCAATCCCATATCAATCATCCAAAGGCGGTTTTCTTTATCTGTGATGACTCCAAGCGGAGTATCGAATTGATTATCATTAGGCTGCTGACCATTTTTCTGGAATTCGGGAGATGGAAAAGGCTTTGCCTTGCCATTAATAATTTCGACTAATTGTTGTTTAGGGTCTGATAAAGGATGCATCGTTGCAAATACCCTCCCGTTATGGCTTACCGCAACATTTCCCGGTCTGGTATCATTAAACTGTGCAACAATTTCAAGTTCTTTCCCTTCTTTTGAAAGATAAGATGCCGATCCCTCTACCCAGTCTTTACGTACCGGAGTAAAGAAATCCAGATCTTCAGTACCGTCTTCAAGGCAGAAAAACTCATGTGTAACACCTGCAGGTATCACCAGCACACCGCCGGCCTTCACAATATATTCTTTACCATTCATGAGTACTTTTACACTCCCTTTAGTGATGTACGTCACCTGTTCGTTCGGATGGTTATGAGGAGCAACATGAGCATCTTTATCCATTTTCCAGAAAGCAAATGTACTTTCTGTACCAGATACCCATTTGCGCTTTAGCCCTTTGTCTACCTGCTCCCAGATTCCTTTATTAAAATCCGTCTGAAGCACTTTCTGTTGTGCCTGAACTGAATTGAAAAAAAACATAAATGCCATTGAAGGCAGAGACAATAATCTTTTGTTTTTTATTTGCATATCAAATAGTTATATACTTATTATTAATATTGAGCACTTGGCTCTGAAGATTTCCATTGACGCCGATAACCGTCATTACTTTTGCCGGGCAAAATAAGCTCATAAGCATTTTTTTCATCAAGCTGTACGGTAATTTTTGCAGAGTCGAAAGTGCCTTCTATTAAGTGACCACCAACTCGCTTATCTTCAGATAAAAAGTGGAAATGAAACGGAGAGAGATCCAAACCACCAATATAAGAGGGGTTATAAAATCCTGTAAGCGTTCCTTTTATATTCTGTTTTTTATACAGCGGACGGGTTTTCATCAAAACAGCAATCCCCGTTGTATCTTTTTCATGAACTTTTTCTGCTCCGCCTAATGTCACATTCATGAAAGTGGTCTCTATTTTTACAGCATAAAAACGATTGGAAGACGGAAGGACCTCCAACAGCTTCTTCATCAGCATATCTGTTGTCTGAATATTCTCCAGCGTAATAAGATGATCTTTTTTAAAAAAGGTAAATGATCCGAAAGGAACCAGCCTTTTATTATCCGCAATTTCAACTGAGCCATCTGAAGCAATCCTATAAACATTTCCATCCAATGCAATGAGTTCACCATCAAGAAGATTATAAGTTCCCAAGCCGAAGTCTCCTTTCTTTTTAAGATCTTGTACCGTAAGATCTCCGGTATATACCCCATTTCTCATAGCATCCATAGAAGAATAATGGAAAATTTTGTCTACAGGCTGCTGAGCTTTCAGAAAAGCAAACAATGCCGTTACTACTATTGTATTGAATAATTTTTTAATCATATTCTATAATTCCAAAATTGAATAGAGCAAAATTATACTGATAATTAGCAAATTACCTGTATAAAATCTCCTTATTTTTGTATAATTTTGCCTACCCATAAAATAACACTCATGAACAGAGAAGTCTTATATGAACCTTATAGCATTCATTTTGAAACGCTGGAAACATTCCCTGATAAGGAAAGCAGAAAGAATTTTTTTGAGCTCGTCTTTATTTTATCGGGAACAGGCCAGCACTGTATTAACAAGCACAGCTTTGCCTATTCGGATAATCATATGTTTCTTCTGACACCACAGGATTGCAGCCAGTTCTGGATTGATACCACAACGCGGTTTTTCTTCCTGAGATTCAGTAATATTTATTTGAAAAATGATAAGATTTCGAAAGAAAATATCAAACGTCTGGAATTTATTCTTGAAAATGCCAACCACAAACCGGGATGTATTTTAAAAAACCAGACGGACAAAACACTGGTAAGACCTATCGTAGAAGCTCTGATTCGGGAAGCCGTGAATAAAGATGTGTACCACAGTGACATAACCACACAACTCATTAATACACTTATCGTTATCGTTGCCCGCAATATTGCGAAATATCTGCCTCAGAAGATAGATGAAGCTTCTGAATCAAGAATCATTAGTATTCTGAATTATATCCAGGCCAATATCTATGACCCTGAAAAAATACGAACTGAAAATATCTGTAAAGAGTTCGGATTTTCTGAAAATTATTTAGGTAAATACTTTAAAAAACATAGTGGTGAAACCCTGCAGTCTTATGTGAATAATTATAAAACGACATTAATAGAGCACCGTTTAAAACACAGCAGCAACAGAATTTCAGAGATTGCTGATGAACTGGGATTCACGGATGAGAGCCATCTTAATAAATTTTTCAAAACACAACGTGGGAAAAGCCCCAAAGCCTACAGGCAGGAAAATATGAAATCATGAATAATCTCCTGCTCATCACCAAAAATATTTAAAATTTAATTTATTGAAAAATAAACCAATAGCTTTTTTCGTTCAATATTCAAGAATAAAAACTTGCTTGGTACAGATATTCCTATTATATTTGCACCACTTAAAACAAAGGAAATTCCTCCTTAGCTCAGTTGGTTAGAGCATCTGACTGTTAATCAGAGGGTCGCTGGTTCGAGCCCAGCAGGAGGAGCAAAAAAGACTTACAAAATGTAAGTCTTTTTCTTTTTATAAACCCTTCATAACAGCAGCAAAATATTTCTAAAAAGCAGGAACTCAACCTTTCTTTTAATTCCCTGATTATTATATTTTAAGCATTACAATTTCCCAATTAATTTTTAACCCATACATATATTATTTTCGCTATTTTTGTCGTTTTATAGGATAGAATAAAAATATTTTATTTTTTTACCT
This sequence comes from Chryseobacterium sp. RU33C, assembly GCF_900156015.1. Classification (NCBI taxonomy): domain Bacteria; kingdom Pseudomonadati; phylum Bacteroidota; class Flavobacteriia; order Flavobacteriales; family Weeksellaceae; genus Chryseobacterium; species Chryseobacterium sp. RU33C. Next base: position 8,051 of record NZ_FTMT01000033.1, read on the forward strand.
GTTTTTAAATAAACTGCATGCTTTTTGTTTATGCTAATTGCCTGAAGAAACGAATGATGTTAAACAATAACTCCCCAAAACACTATCTTTTATTATTTTTCCTGATTCTCACCAGTTCAGTATGTGCTCAAAACAAAGCCAGCGGTAAGGTGGTTGACGAAAAGAACAATAAAGAGCTGAATAAAGTTGATATTTTTATCAACAATGATAAAACACCCTCCCTGACGACAACTTCAGGCAGTTTCATCATTCAGTCTGATAGCATTATTCATCAGTTAAGATTTTCCAGAAAAAATTATACCGCAGAAACCCTTGATATTACCCCTGAAAATGCTGAAAATATTTTTGTACAGCTTTCGCAGGCTAAGGTGAGTGACATTCAGGAGATTGTTCTTAAAAGCGGTAAAACAAAATACAAAAACAAGAAAGAAAATCCGGCTTATGCCATTATGCAGAAAGTATGGGCGCAAAAAAGAAATAACGGGCTGGAAAAATTCGATACTTATTCATATAAAGAATACGAAAAAACACAGTTTGATCTGAACAATCTTGACAGTGCCTTCATGAAGAAAAAGATTTTCAATAAACTGGATTTCATTTTCAGTTATGCTGATTCTACTGCGAGTGGAAGGCTTGGCCTTCCTATCTTCCTGAATGAAGCAGTTTATGAAAATTATGGCAGGAACAAACCAGATAAGGACAGCAAAAGAACTCTGGTTGCCCAAAAGACTTCTGGGTTTCAGGACAATCAGGTGATCACAGTTTCAGCTAAAAACCTGTATCGTGATATTAATATTTACGATAATACCCTTAATTATTTCGATATTGGTTTCCAGAGTCCCGTGGGAACAGATGGTTTCGGCACCTATGACTACAGTCTTATGGATACCATTACAATTCGTGGTGAAAAAGCATTCCAGATAAGATACCAGCCGAAGAGAAAAGATATCCTTGCATTTCAGGGAAACCTTTATATTGATACAGATACTTATGCCGTTTTAGGCGCAACATTGAAATCAACACAGAAAATCAATGTTAACTTTGTCAACAGTGTCTATACCCAAGTGGAATACGATAATCCAGATGATGCTACATTTCTTCCCAAAAAACTGGTGACCGAATTTGAAATGAGTCCTTTTTCAAAAAAGAAAGGAGCAAAAAGTATCATCGCCAAGAGATCGGTAGATTATTCCGATTATCAGTTCAACAAACCTCTTGACCCCAAAGTATTTAAGCGTACCGAAGAAGAATACGAAGACAAATTTACCAATAAAGATGATGCTTACTGGACAAAAGTCAGACCTGACACTTTATCCAAAGCAGAACAGGGAGTTTACAATATGCTTGACCAGCTTCAGCAGACACCCAAATTCAATCGGATGGTAAAACTTTTTGAAACCCTGGGATCACGTCATTATAATGCATTTAAAGGCATTGATATAGGCCCTATATTCTCGATTTACGGAAGAAATGAAGTGGAAGGAGACCGGATAAGATTAGGGGCAAGAACCTATTTTGGATTGAATGATACCTGGAGAGCTCAGTTTTACACGGCATATGGATTTAAAGATCAGCAGATTAAGTATGGAGTAGAGGCAAGATACATGTTCAATAAGCTTAACCGTTTTATGATTGGTGCAGGAACCAGCAGAGATATTGTTCAGCTTGGAGGACAGCTTACATCCGGTGATGGTGTGACACCACAGTCCTCATCTACCAGTACCTTTTTTGCAAGAGGAGAAAATATTTCCTTAAGTTCTGTAAACAAAACAAGCGTTTTTGCAGCTATTGAACCATGGAAGAACTTCCAGATCAGAGTAGATGGAGTGATGCAGAGTATTAAGTCTGCTATTCCTGAGAAATTCAATCTGATGTATTATAAAGACGGACAGTTGAGACAAACAGTTAATGACTCTCACGTTACCATCAGTTTAATTGCCAAACCTGGTGCAAAATTCTCACAAACCGGTATTGACCGTTACCAAGCCAGAAACTTAGCTCCAACTATCGTTTTAAGATACACAAGAGGTATTGAAGGATTATTCAATGCTGACTTCAATTATGACAAGCTTCAATTCATGCTTTATAAGCCATTTTTAATTGGAAGTATGGGGAAACTAGTTGTCAATTTCGAAGCAGGAAAGAACTTCAGCACAGTTCCACTGGCACTACAGAATATTATTCCTGCCAACCTTTCATATGGTTTGGTACCGAATACATTCTCCCAGCTTAATTATTACGAATTTGTTACTGATGCCTATACTACACTTCAGCTGGAGCATCATTTTAATGGTAAGATCCTTTCTTACATTCCTTTGATTAAAAAATTGAAACTGAGAGAAGTTGCATTTATCAGAGGAGCTTACGGAACATTAAGCGATGCTTCCAAAGCAATCAACGTAGAAGGATTTAAATACTCTGCACCAAGCGAACATATCTATTATGAATACGGATTCGGAATTGAAAATATAGGAATCGGAAATCTTAGAATCTTCAGAGTAGATTTCAACTGGAGAGGAAATTATCTTGACAGACCGGATATCTCAAAGTTCGGTGTTAAAGCAGGTTTTCAGGTAGGATTCTAAATAAAATAATACATTAAAAACAGTTTCGGCGGCATCTTCGATGCCGCCGAAACTGTTTTTAAAGCTTTACAACAAAGTCGGAGATGATCAAAAGCACTCACAGCCTTCTACATCAAGAAGACAACGCATTTTCTGCTCCTTTGTCAATCCGCACCATACACTACATGATGTAATTGGTTTCGCCGGACACCATACTTCTCCTCCGTTAATACTTCTCAGGCTGGCTTTTGTTAATTTTCTTAAATTTTTCATGATTGTTTAGTTTTATGTGTGGCCTACTCTCTTTGCTTTTCGGCTTCCGCAATGATTTATTTATTTGATTACTGACAAATATATCAATATTTCACAGCAATGAGATATTATTTAATTTTTTAATATTAAAAAAAGCTGAACCTTTAATAGTGTTCAGCTCTGCTTTGTATCTTAAAGAATAGTACAATCTATAGCTGCACTGTCTTATTCAAAGCAATCTGTGCATGGCTGAGAAAGCATACAGTGTGATTTCTGCCATGGAGACCATCTGCACCATTCATCACAAGACTGGAACATAGAAGAACATTCTGATGCTACACCTCCTGTTATCTCTTTTAGACTCTTTCTGCTCAATTTTCTTACATTTTTCATAGATATTTTGTTTTAATATTTGCCTACTCTTTATGCTTTTCGGCTTTCGCAATTGACTCAAAACCGGCCAGTTGGCAAATATAAAATATTTCACGAATAAAAGAATAGTATGAAAACCGGTAAATAAAAAAACCTCAGTAAAAACTGAGGTTTTAATTTTTATAAAAACGCCAAAATTATGCGTTTGGCTCTACAGATACGAAAGATCTGTTGTTTGCTTTCTTTCTGAAAACTACTTTACCATCTACTAATGCAAACAAAGTGTGATCTTTACCGATTCCCACGTTATCACCTGGGTGGTGCTGAGTACCTCTTTGTCTAACAATAATATTTCCGGCAATAGCTTCTTGTCCTCCGAAAATCTTCACACCTAATCTTTTAGAGTGAGACTCTCTACCGTTCTTGGAACTACCGACTCCTTTCTTGTGTGCCATTTTATTACTGGATTATTTATTAAGTGCTTTAAATTGATCGATATTCTTAATGATAGCAGCATCTACTTCTTCATGAGTAAGAATATTCTTTTCTAATTCCACTTTAACTGCTTTACCTAAAGTAATTAAAGTTTCTCTGTTCTCTTTAGACTGAGACAAATTGTTTTTCTTTAAGTGATAGTTCAATTCATGATCTTCACCAAAGTTAACAGTTGCGTTGTCTGAAAGAACTTCACCTTTCACAGTTTCTTTTTTAGCAGCAGCTTTTTTAGCTCCTCCTTCAAAACCTGTAATCCCAGTGATTACGATTTGAGTTAAAGATTGTCTGTGACCGTTTTTCACTTTGTAACCTTTTCTTCTTTTCTTTTTGAAAACGATTACTTTATCAGCTTTAACGTGGTCAAGGATCTCTGCTTCTACAGTGATTCCGTTTACAGCTGGGGCGCCTACAGTGATTGCACCGTTTACAGTAAGAAGAACTTTATCGAAAGAAACTTTTCCTCCTTTATCTCCTTTTAAACGGTTTACAAACAACTTCTGGTCTTGCTCAACTTTGTATTGAAGCCCTGCTATTTCTACAATTGCAAACATTGTTTATAAATTTTTAGTTATTTCGAGGTGCAAATATACATATAAATTTCTAAATAGCTTACAATCAAAGCAATGTTTTTTTTAATAAAATTCTGTTCACTATGTTTTGAATAATTTTTTCCAATAATGTACTCACACTTAAGAGATAATTTCATAACTTCGTTATACCAAATTGATATTAAATATGAAAAGAAACTTTAATCTCTGCTTACTAGCAGGTGCCATTGCTGTTACTTCTTTAACAGCATGCCGTGATGACCAAATGGACAACAATGTTCAACCCGAACAAGAGGTACTGACTGCAAAACCCGACCAACCGGGATCTACTGAAAAAGGCTGCTCTTATGTAGACAACAACTGGAGCTCCAATTCAGTTTTACTGACCGGACTTCAAAACTCCACAGACACCAATTTTATGAACGGTCAGATGACTAAAATTGCAAGCATGTGGGGAAGAAGCAACCCTACCCTACGTTTTGTGAATGATCCATCCAATTTCAATTCAACGTACAATGCCATTTCTTATTCTACAGGAAAGATCTATTATGGCTATGCTATCTATTATGATGCAAAATCAAAAGGTGGCGACATTGTAAACGCAATGATCCTTGCACATGAATACGGCCATCAGTTACAATACATCTTCAACCTTCCATCTGTATCAGAATCAACGTACAGACCGAATGAGCTTGAAGCAGATGGTTTTGCAGGATATTATCTGAGAAGACCTAACGGGTACAATAAAACCAGCTTCCCGGAAATTGCAGCAGCCTATGAATTTGCTCAAAGTATCGGTGATTATCAGACAACCAATGTCAACCATCACGGAACACCTGCACAAAGAAGATCTGCAGTTCGTTTAGGATTCCTTTTAGGCCAGTATAAACTTAATGCTTCGAATTTCGATTACAACTTCTTCTATTACTATCAGGGAGTATTAAATGGCACTTACAAGATGGCTAAGAATACCGTAAATCCTGAAATTGATGCCTACATGAGCCAATATATAGATGAGCTGAAAAAAATTCAGACAGGAGAAATTTCTGCGGAAGAATTTAAACATCTTCAATAAACAAGAACATTCATTTTTAGCATATTTAAGAAAGGAGGCGGACAGTATGTTCCGCCCCTTTTTGCTTTCAAAGCTTTTTATACTCAAACAAATCAATTTGTTTGTATTTTTGAAAAATAATAAAAAAACTTCCAACCCATCTATAATGAACAGAGATCTATATATTGATTTCGCCAAAGGACTGGCAACACTTTCCATCATTTTTATCCATACCGCTTTCTGGTCCGGACAATTTTATATTCCCGCAGAAGTAAGAGTCTTTTCGCTGGTTTTTGATGTGGCTCTTTTTTATGCACTAAGCGGCATCACTTCAGGAGCCAATATTGAAAAAACTTTGTACCGGCTTCTGAAGCTCCAGATTACCTATATGATTTTTGTAACCTTCCTGTTCTTTTCAGATTACTTCTTTAAAGTTTTCGGACTGAGTTTCTTTTCGATGGAATGGCTGCAGAATTTTTATTCCACATTTGGATCAAAATACGCCACAACCGGCATTTCAGCATATCCTCAATGGGAAAATCTTGGAAACTGGTATCTCCATCAGTATATTAACGCTGATACTTTTCCGGTGGTAATGGGAAGCTTCTGGTATCTCAAAGTATATTATGTACTTACCGTTTTGGGAGTACTTATTTTAAGGTTCTTCCCGAAACATGTCAATTGGTTTATCGGGCTGTGTATTGCCTTAACCTTATTATTCAATATCTTCCCGGAATATTATCCGACAGGACAAGTGGGTTATGTTGCTTTCTACCTTGCTGTTTTTTTAACGGGGCATAAAATGCAGGGAAAAAAAATTCCTGCAAAAGTAATTCCTGTATTGTATGCAATTGTAGGAGCAGCCTTAGTATGGCAGTTCTGGTATTATGGGAACGACATTTTTTATAAAATCAATAAAAATAAATTCCCGCCGAAAATACCTTATATCATCTGGGCATTATTCTCTCTGGTAACCTTATTTGCACTTTATAACCGACTGAAAATCACAAAAGAAAACTTCATCACCTATATCGGAAAGAATGCCATCTTCTTCTATTTTGCACAGGGAATAAGTTCTTCGTTAGTTTATTTCCTGGTGGTTCCGTTAAAAGAAAATATGCCATGGTGGCTTTTAATGCTCATTATTTATGGAATTAATATCATTTTAGCCTTCCTCATTTCTGCAGGACTGAAAAAAGTGGATACATGGGGCTGGAATATTCTGGAATTCTTAAGAAGAAAGACCGCAGCTTAAGACTTTAATGATCAAATTGAAATAAAGTCACATTTCTTACTTCAATTTGTTTAAATTTACAAAAATTTTACAACATGTTTAAGTTGAAACTACCTACCGACCCAAGGTGGGCAAATATTGCAGAAGGAAACATTGGAGAAATTTTAACAGATCATGCCTGGTGCGAACAAAAAGCAGCAACCAATGCCATAGGCCTGATCACGATGCTTCCTGAATATCCCGAAATTGTAACTGAGCTTCTTGCCATTGCACAGGAAGAACTGGATCATTTCAATCAGGTACATGAGATCATCAAAAAAAGAGGCTTTACTTTCGGAAGAGCAAGAAAAGATGATTACGTGAATGAACTGGCAAAATTTATCATTCAGGGAAGCAGAGAAGACCTCATCGTAGACAAAATGCTTTTTGCTGCTATGATCGAAGCCAGAAGCTGTGAAAGATTCAAGGTTCTTACCGAAAATATCAAAGACGAAGAACTGAAGGTTTTCTATAAAGAACTGATGATTTCTGAAGCCAATCATTACACTACTTTCATCGGGTTTGCAAGACAACTCGGAGACCCTGAAAAAGTAAACAAACGTTGGGAAGAATGGCTGGAATATGAAGCCGGCATTATTAAGTCCTACGGAAATAAAGAAACCATCCACGGTTAAAATAAAACAGTAAAGAATATCCCTTGAAGAAGCCAAGCTTTGAAAATATCGCCAATCTGTTCCTGAAGAATTTCTTCCAGGGGTTGGTTATCATTGGCCCTATCGGGCTTACCATTTTTGTGATCTGGTATATTGTAAGTGCGATTGACAACCTTGTTCCTTCCCTTGCCAAGCAGATTCCGGGGCTTGTATTTGTATCAACCATACTGTTTACAGCTATTTTAGGATATTTAGGAAATAAATTCGTGGTCGGAAGATTCTTTTTTGACACAATGGACAGCTTACTGGAGAAAACTCCGGGAGTAAAACATATTTACACTCCTACGAAAGACGTAATGTCCTCATTTGTAGGCGACAAGAAAAAATTCAACGATCCTGTATGGGTAAAGACCAATGAAAATCCGGAAATCTGGAGAATCGGTTTTTTAACTCAAAAAGAAATGTCAGACGTTGACAAGCATAATTACGTTGCGGTATATCTTCCCCACTCGTACGCCATCTCGGGTTGGGTAATTGTTACTGAAGAAAAAAACATCAAACCTGTAGTGGGAATGACAGCAGCTTCTGCCATGAAGTTCGCGGTGAGCGGCGGTGTAGCCGGATTCCATTCTGATGAAAATATATTTAAGGCTCCGGAATAATCTCTTTTCCGACTTATCTATACATTGATGAATTTTGAAAAATTACTTTCAAGCACATTTTCTTTACAAACAATTTAAAACATAATTTAACTCATGAATTTACCGTACGCGGAACCTTTCCGCATTAAAATGGTGGAAGAAATCTATCAGTCCACCAGAGAAGAAAGAGAGCAATGGCTTAAAGAAGCTAATTATAACCTTTTCAACCTAAGATCTTCACACGTTTATATTGACCTGCTTACCGATTCAGGAACGGGAGCAATGTCTGATAGACAATGGTCTGCTTTGATGACCGGAGATGAAAGCTATGCTGGATCACGTTCTTTTGAACAATTACAGAAAACCGTTGAAAGCATCACAGGATTCAAATATTTATTACCAACTCACCAGGGAAGAGCTGCTGAAAACGTTCTTTTCTCAGTATTGGTAAAAGAAGGCGATGTAGTTCCCGGGAACTCGCATTTTGACACTACAAAAGGACATATCGAAATCAGAAAGGCACATGCTATCGACTGTACGATAGACGAAGCTTTTGATATTAATGACCTTCATCCTTTCAAGGGAAACATCAACCTTGAAAAACTGGAAGAAGTTTATAAAAGCCATCCTAAAGAAAATATTCCTTTCTGTTTAATTACCATTACGTGTAACTCTTCCGGAGGACAACCTGTTTCTCTGGAAAACATGAAAGCTGTAAAAGCTCTTTCTGACCAATACGGAATCCCGGTATTCTTCGATTCAGCGAGATTTGCTGAGAATGCTTACTTCATCAAAAAAAGAGAGGTAGGACAGGAAAACAGAAGCATTAAGGAGATCTGTAAGGAAATTTTCTCTTACGGAGACGGAATGACAATGAGTTCTAAAAAAGACGGTTTAGTAAACATCGGAGGATTCATTGCTTTGAATAATGAGGAAGTTTTCAGAAAAGCATCCAATTTTACCATTATTTATGAAGGTTTCATTACCTATGGCGGTATGGCAGGAAGAGATATGGCAGCATTAGCGGTAGGTCTGGATGAAGCTACAGAGTTCGCTTATCTTGAAAGCAGAATCTCACAGGTTGAATATCTGGGCAATAAATTAATTGAATACGGAATCCCTGTTCAGAAACCTATCGGAGGACACGCTGTATTCATCGATTCTTTAAACTTCCTTCCGAATGTATCCCGTGAAGAATATCCGGCACAGACCTTAGGGCTTGAAATTTATAAGGAAGCAGGGATCAGAACTGTAGAAATCGGTACATTACTTGCGGACAGAGATCCTGCTACTAGAGAAAACCGTTATCCGAAATTAGAGCTGGTAAGACTGGCTATTCCAAGAAGAACCTACACCAACAACCATATGGATTATATTGCTGCTGCCATCAGAAACGTATATGAAAGACGTGAAGAAATAGCAAAAGGATATAAGATCACCTGGGAACCGGAAATCTTAAGACACTTTACTGTTCAGCTTGAAAAGGCTTAATGATAGAACCGGAAATTTTTTCCGGTTTTTTTATACATTAACATTCGAAAACTTGTCAAACAGAATAAACTTATAGGTTCTTACTATAATTACCACCACACCATTAACACCTTATAACCAATCAGATAACACAAATGAAAATAAATCAATCATATTAATTTATTACAAACGATACCCAATGCTTTTCATCTGTTTTTTATAAAACAAAAATAAAATTGACACATTTTTTGAAATAGTAAAGGTTTTTAATTCTAATTTTGTATTTATCTAAAGGAGATAAAAAATTACTTACAAAACCAACCTGAAAAATACTTTATTCCGAAAAATGAAGAAAATTGCTGTCGTGGGCGCCGGTATTTCCGGCTTAAGCATGGCGAATTACTTAGAAAAGCACAAAATCGACTACCACATTTACGAAAGGAGAAAAAAGAAAGATCTGGCAGGTCACGGTTTTCTCATTCCGAAGGAAGGAATGGATTATCTCTATCAAATCATTAATCCTGATCATCTTCTCCAACACGGAAATTTTCTGAAAAAATATACACAATATTCTCATACCGGGAGAATTCTGGCAGAGAAAGAACTGGACAATGTTTTCGCGATTTCAAGGCACTCATTAATCAATTTGTTAGCCCAGAATATCTCTCATGAAAAAATAACCTACGAGGAAACCATCATCCCGGATGATCAACACACCGGAAAATTAAAGCTTTCTGACGGAACTGATATTGATGCGGATATTGCTATCATCTCTGATGGCTCCAGAAGCCGCACCAGAAGGAATCTTTTTAAAGATGAAACGATGAGGGTGGCAAGGGAAAGTGAAGTAGTGAATATCATTCAAAATAAAGAAATTTCAGCTTCTATTGAAAAGGATTTTATGAAGTTTCATCATGAAGATGGGGGACTGACTTTCGGAATCCTTAAACTTTCTGACGATACTGTTCTCTGGTACTCACAGTTTGACAACCAGAAATACATGATTAACGGGTGTTCTACCGAAAATTTAAGGAAATATATGCTGGAAGTTTTTGAAAACTGGCATCCTATAGTCCCGGAAATCATACAGAAATCATACTATAAAAATGTACATTTATGGAATGTTTATGAACTGGAAAAGCTAAACCCTTTTTACAAAGATAACTTTGTGTTCATCGGGGATGCAGCTCATCCACTCATACCATTTACCAGCCAGGGAGTCACCTCTGCTCTGAAAGACTCTTTCTTATTAACGAAATATTTAGTTGAAGAAGAGAATATGCAGACTGCCTTCAGTAAATACGAGATTGAGAGAAAACCTGAAATCGAGGTTCATATTCACAATGGAAGAGCATTACTAAATCAGTTTTTACTTCCACTCAGCCAACAGACAGAAAACATTATCCCCATATCTTATAAATAAATATGTTCACCAATAACGACATTAACTTTGAAGCTCTGAAAAGAAAGGCCTATAACGGAAGATGGGCCACCCTGGAAGACGGAATCATTCCTCTTACGGCAGCTGATCCGGATTTCAGAACAGCACCAGAAATAGAACAGGGAATCATTGAATACATAAAGGATGGCTACCTAAGTTACGGCCCGTTTTCCGGACTTCCGGAATTTAAGAAAAGTGTTGCAGATCATTTTAATCATGAAAAACACGGGAGCTTTTCACCCGAAAACGTATTGGCAGTGAATAGTGCCGCCCAGGGAATGTTTCTGATTGCATCTTACGTCCTTAATCCCGGTGATGAAGCCATTATTCTGGATCCTGTAGATTTTCTTTTCAAAAAATCTGTAGAAACAGCAGGTGGAAAAGTAATGCTTTGCCCCGTAGATACAACAACAGGAGAAATTGATTTTGAAAGACTGGTTTCTTTGATTAATTCCAAAACCAAACTTATCAGCATATGCAACCCGCACAATCCGCTTGGTAAAGTTTATTCCAAAGAAGTTTTAATACAGGTGGCGGAAATTGCAGCGGCTCATGATCTTTGGGTGATGAGTGATGAAATCTGGAGTGATATTGTTTATGATCATAAAGGTTTTCATACTTATTCATCCGTATCAGAGAAGGCGAAGAGAAAAAGCTTTACCGTGTATGGGTTTTCAAAATCATTCGGAATAGCAGGATTAAGAATAGGTGCCGTCCTGTGTAATGATCAGGATATTCTCGAAGACTTTACAGAGAAATCCAATTTCAATTCCACAATAGAAGGGGTCTCCACTTTATCACAGATCGCAGGAAGCGTAGCCCTTGAAAAAGCAAAACCATGGTATAAAGAGTTTCTGGCTCATTTACAAAATAACCGAGATCTTGCTTTCAGATTATTAAGCCGTTCGGAAATTGTAACGCCTAATCTGCCTGAAGCTACTTTTGTACTGTTTCCAAAGATTGAAAACGGAATGTCCGGCGATACATTCGCTCAGCACGTTCTCACACAAGGAAAAGTAGCCATTGTTCCGGGATCAGAAAGATGGTTCGGAAAAGGAGCGGAAGGGCATATCAGAATTTGCTTTTCCACATCACAGGAAATTTTAGAAGAAGGAATTAACAGAATCATTAGAAGCTTTTAACATTAAAATTTTAAACTAAATTCAAGTAATGGGTTATTATTTTTCCTAATTTACCACAAATCGTTATAAAATTAAGAAATCTATACTAAAAATTTTATTTTAATATGGATTTAAAAATAAATATTGATAATTTTGATTAAATCACTACTAAAATTATTAATATGAAGATAAAATACATCAGTATCATTTTACTTGGAGCTTCTACCTTCACCTATGCCCAGCAGATAAAAGATACTTTGAAAGAATCAAAGATCGACGAAGTAGCCATTACCGGAAGCCGTAACAAAAAGAGAACAGTAGTCAATACTCCTGTTCCTATTGATATCATCGACATTAAGCAGGTGAGCCAGTCTACAGGGCAGATAGAAATCAACCAGCTTTTGCAATTTTCCGCACCTTCTTTCAACTCCAACAAACAATCAGGATCTGACGGTGCTGATGCTGTAGATCCGGCTACATTAAGAGGTCTTGGTCCTGATCAAACCTTACTTTTACTGAATGGAAAAAGATATCATCAGTCTTCACTGATCAACCTTTTTGGAACCAAAGGAAGGGGAAATACCGGATATGATATGAACACCATTCCGATTGGAGCCATAAAAAGAGTGGAAGTCCTTCGTGACGGAGCATCAGCCCAATATGGTTCGGATGCTATTGCAGGAGTAATTAATGTTATTTTGAATGACAGAAATAATGGTTTTGAAGGAAATCTATTCACAGGTATGAATCTTTTCAAAAGTCCAGGTAATAATGACGTTGTATCAGATCACAAAGTAGACGGAACTACCTTTGATTTCAGTGGAAATCTGGGAACTAAAATAGGATCAAAAGGCGGTTTTGGAAATTTCACAGTAGAATTTGTTAATAAAGATTACGCCATACGAAATGCTAATCCTGATGTTTATACAGCACCAAGACAGCGTTTCGGAGATGCCAAAGCTCAAAATATTTACTTTTTCGGAAATATTGAAGTCCCGTTATCCGATGGATTGAAATTTTATTCCCGTCAGGGCTTTTCCCATAGAAATACCAAAGCTTATGCATGGACAAGAACACCGGATGCAGACGGCAATATTCCAGAAGTTTACCCTACAGGATTTAACCCGGTTGAAAACACCAGCATTACGGATTTCACATTTGACAACGGATTAAAGTTCAAAGTTGCAGACTGGGATGTAGATTTTTATAATGCTTTTGGCAACAACAGATTTACTTACCAGATAGACAATACAATTAATGCCACTTTAGGAGTCAAATCTCCTACAAGCTTTAATGCGGGAGGACATTCTCTGCTGCAGAATACAACTGGGTTCAACGCTGTGAAGCAGTTCAAAGTACTGGAAGGGCTTAATGTTGCTTTCGGGTCAGAGTTCAGATATGAAAAATTTGATATCATCAAAGGAGAAGAGGCTTCTTACACCATGTATGATAAAAACGGAAATCCTGTGACGCCAGATACCCCTGAAAGTTTACTGGTAACCAATCCTTTAAATAAAAATAGCGTAAGGCCAGGCGGTTCGCAGGGATTCCCGGGTTATTCTACAGATATCGGCAAAAGCAGAAATAACTTTGCTGCCTACATAGATACTGAATTGGATGTGACTAAAAACTGGATGATAAGCGTTGCCGGAAGGTTTGAAAATTATAATGATTTCGGAAGTACGCTGAATGGTAAGTTTGCTACACGATATGCATTTACTCCTCAGTTTGCTTTCCGTGGATCCGTTTCTACAGGGTTCAGAGCGCCTTCTCTGGCTCAGAAATACTACAGCCAACAGTTTACCAACTTCCAGGGCGGACAATTGGTCACTATTCAACTAGCATCTAATGATAGCAAAATCGCAAGTAGTCTGGGAATACCTCAACTGAAACAGGAAACCTCTGTGAACGGAAGTGCCGGGTTTACGTTCAACACAGGAAAATTTACAGCGACAGTAGATGGATATTATATCGAAGTAAAAGACAGGATCGTTCTTACCGGATATTTTGCACAGGGAGATTTGCCGGCAGATGTCCAGGCAGAAAATCCATTTATTGACCAGGTACAGTTCTTTTCTAATGCGATTGATACCCGCACGAAAGGGATTGATCTTATATTAAGCTATAGTGAAAATCTAGGTTCCGGAAAGCTTACCGCTACCTTAGCCGGAAACTATAATGATATGGAAATCACCAAAGTAAACACTTCAGAACAGCTGGCAGGAAAAGAAGATATTTACCTGAGTGCAAGAGAAAAAGCATTTATTCTTGCTTCTGCTCCGAAGACAAAAGTGAATTTAAATCTCAATTATAAGCTCAGCAAATTCAATGCAAATCTGCAGTTAGTAAGATTTGATAAGGTTACTCTGATTGGTTATGACGGTACAGAACAGGTCTATAATCCAAAAGTAACCACCGATCTTTCTTTTGGCTATGAATTCTCTAAAAACCTGAATCTGACTTTAGGAAGCAAAAACCTGTTCAACAGATATCCTACCTTGCAAACCACTCAGGTAAGTGATGGAAATACAGAATCCGGTGGCATTTTTGACCCTGTACAGATGGGATTTGCCGGAAGACAGGTTTTCGCCAGACTTAATTTTAAATTTTAATGGAATAAAAAGAAACTGTATCAAAGGTTAATAATTTCACCTTTGTTATTCTGACGAAGGAAGAATCTCATTTATAAACCAATAACATAAGATTCTTCACTACATTTCTGAACTACGTTCGCAAACTTTCAGTCTGTGTTCAGAATAACATTTTGATACAGTTTTTTCTATTTTTTTGAAATCTTATACAATTTGCCACTGTCGGTTACCGCATACAGATTCCCATCCATCCCGTTTAATACATCACGGAAGCGTTCTTTCTGATCTGCAAGAAGACGTTCTTCACCTACTACTTTATTATCTTTCATGACAATTCTGTCAATATGCTCGCCACTTAAACATCCGATAATGAGATTTCCTTTCCATTCCTCAATATTTCCCGTATAAAAAGTAATTCCGCTTGGTGAAATCACAGGATCCCAATAATAAACCGGTTGCTCTGTTCCTTCTTTTTGGGTAATTCCCTGTCCTACTTTATCTCCTGAATATTCAATTCCATAGGTTACATCTCCCCATCCGTAATTCTTTCCCGGCTGGATCAGATTGATTTCATCACCTCCTCTCGGACCCATTTCAACATCCCAGAGATTGCCATTAGGATCAATAGCCATTCCTTGCGGGTTTCGGACTCCATAAGCATAAATTTCCGGTTTATATCCTGATTTTCCGATAAAAAGATTTCCCGGAGCAGGTTTACCATCCTTTGTGATCTTTAAAATTTTACCAAGATAATTATCTGTCTTCTGGGCATACATGCGGGTAACTTTATCTGATCTTTCTCCTGTACTGACAAATAAATGTCCATCTTTATCAAAAGCAAGACGGCTTCCATAGTGTTTATCACCATCATAAGAAGGTTCTGCACGGAAAATAACTTTTACTTCTGAAATATTTTTAAGATCTGCAGACAGCTTTCCTTTTGCTACAGATGTTAAGTTTCCTTTTCCAAATGGTTCCGAAAAACTGAAATAAATAATATTGTTAGTTTTAAAATCAGGATCAAGCGCTACATCCAGCATTCCGCCTTGTCCTTTTGAATCTACTTTTGGAAAACCATCTATTTTTGACACCTGTTTTCCATCTGCTGAAACAACATTCATATAGCCTTTCTTATCGGTGATGAGAAATTTACCGTCAGGTAGATTGATAATCCCCCATGGTCTTCCCAAATCTTTATTCAGTATTTCAACATTATAGGCTGCTGTTGTCTTTACAGCCTTAATTCTTGTCTGCCCTTTAAATGCCGGCTTATAGTCAGAATTAGGATTTTCTGTTTCTACACTTCCGTCATTTCCTGTCTTCTGAGCATTGGCATGATTCTCTTTGCATGAAGATAAAAAAAGAAAAAGGCTTACTACAGGAATATAAAATTGATTCATTTTCATAGTGTTATGATTAGGTTTTACCAAAAGAATGGAAAAATAATGCCAATAAAATTAACTCTAAAATAGTATTCTTAAGAAAGAAAAAAATTTACCTTCTCAATACTCTCCAATATGTTAAAGTGTTTTTATCAAAATATTCACCGTCAAAACATTAGACAGTCTAATAATTTCTTTCGTATTTTTGTTATATACATTCTTTTCTATGGATTTTAAGCTTCAATCAGAATATAAACCTACCGGAGATCAGCCTCAAGCTATTGAAAAGCTTACCGAAGGAATAGAGGTCGGTGAGAAATATCAGACACTTCTTGGAGTTACCGGCTCCGGAAAAACCTTTACTGTTGCGAATGTTGTTAAAAATGTTCAGCGCCCAACTTTAGTACTAGCCCACAATAAAACTCTTGCTGCACAGCTTTTTATGGAGTTCAAAGAGTTCTTTCCGGAAAATGCCGTAGAATACTTTGTAAGCTACTATGATTACTACCAGCCTGAAGCTTATATTGCTACAACAGGAACTTATATTGAAAAAGACCTGAGCATCAATGAAGAAGTTGAAAAGCTCCGTCTTTCTGCCACCGCAAGTCTTCTTTCAGGAAGGAGAGACGTATTGATAGTGGCTTCTGTTTCATGCATTTATGGTATCGGGAATCCAACGGAATTTCATAAATCTTTAATCTCCATTGCCATTGGTGAGAAAGTGACAAGAACAGCACTTCTCCATTCATTAGTTAATGCATTATATGCCAGAACACTAAATGAATTCCAGAGAGGAACGTTTCGTGTGAAAGGAGATGTGATTGATGTTTTCCCCGCTTATACTGATAACGCAATCAGAATTCAGTTTTTTGGAGATGAAATTGAAAAGATTCAAAGTTTTGACCCGGTAACAGGAAATGTAGAAGATAATTTTGATCAGATACAGATTTATCCTGCCAATCTTTTCGTAACATCAAAGGAAACTTTAAATGGAGCCATCAAAGATATTCAGGACGATATGGTAAAACAGGTTGATTTCTTTAGTTCTGTCGGAAAACCATTAGAAGCAAAACGACTCCAGGAAAGAACTGAACTGGATCTTGAAATGATCAAAGAGCTTGGCTATTGCTCAGGAATTGAGAACTACTCAAGATACTTAGACGGTCGTCTTCCGGGAACAAGGCCTTTCTGCCTGATTGATTATTTCCCTAAAGACTTTTTAATGGTTATCGATGAAAGCCACGTTACCGTTCCCCAAGTTCATGCCATGTACGGTGGTGACCGAAGCAGAAAAGAAGCATTAGTAGAGTATGGCTTCAGACTTCCGGCAGCAATGGACAACAGACCGTTGAAGTTTGAAGAGTTTGAAGCCATTCAGAATCAGGTTATTTATGTTTCTGCAACACCTGCAGATTATGAACTGGAAAAAACAGGTGGTGCTTATATAGAACAAATCATCCGTCCTACAGGACTTTTAGATCCGATTATTGAAGTAAGACCATCATTAAATCAAATTGATGACTTAATGGAGGAAATCCAGAAAAGGGCCGATGCTGATGAAAGAGTACTGGTGACTACTTTAACCAAGAAAATGGCGGAAGAACTTACGAAATACTTCACCAAATTCGGAATCAGAACGAGATATATTCACTCAGATGTAGAGACCCTGGAGCGTATTCAGATCATGCAGGATCTACGTTTAGGCCTTTTTGATGTGTTGATTGGGGTTAACTTATTGAGAGAAGGTCTGGATTTACCCGAAGTTTCTCTGGTTGCCATTCTGGATGCTGATAAAGAAGGAATGCTGAGAAGCAGAAGATCGATGATCCAGACCGTAGGACGTGCCGCAAGGAATGTGAATGGAAAAGCAATCATGTATGCAGATAAAATCACAAAATCTATGCAGGCTACGCTGGATGAAACCGAATACCGACGTGCCAAGCAAATGCAGTACAATGAAGATCACGGCCTGAAGCCAAAAGCATTAAATAAAAAGATATCCGAAAATCTCGTAGGAAGAAGCAAAGACTTCCCTGATGAAAAATATACGCAAAAAGAAATCCTTCAGAAAGTTGCCGAAACAAAAGCAACCTATGCCAGTGAAGATATCGAGAAAATGATTGCCCAGAAACAAAAAGAAATGGAAGCAGCAGCAAAAAATCTTGATTTTATTAAGGCAGCCAAGCTGAGAGATGAAATTTCAGCATTGAAAGCGTAAAAGAATTGATTATAAATAGTTTCGGCGGCATCTTCGATGCCGCCGAAACTATTTATAAATGGTATATTTTAATTTTACAGTCCTTTTCTTACTGCGGCCCGGATAGGAGTCAAAAGATCCATCAAACCATTTAATTTGATCTCGTAAACCGTTGAAAGCTGCATTCCCAATTTTCCTTTTGGCATTCCGTTTCTGTTGAACCATTCCAGGTAGCTCACCGGAAGATCAACCAGGACTGTTCCTTCGTATTTCCCGAAGGGCATTTTCATGACACAGATTTCTTTTAGTATTTCGGGATTAATTCCTTCCACGTTTTTATCTAATTAAATTAATTTTTCTTTAATATCATCCTGGCCAGGCAGTTCAAGGTCCGGAGGTGTTTCTTCATCCGAAAATTCATTTCTGTATACCTGAACCAGAAGAAGAGTCAATGAGATCAGAATAGGACCAAAAATAAGCCCCATAAAGCCAAACAGATTCATTCCCATAATGATTCCAAATACCGTATTCAGTGGATGGATGTTTTCCAGTTTCTTTAAGAAAGTAAAACGAAGAAGATTATCGGTAAGACCTACTACTACAAGACAGTAGATTGCTAATCCTATCCCCTGTCCTGTATTACCTTCCGCAATCATAAAGATACACACAGGAACATATATAATAGCAGTTCCTACAACTGGAATCACTGAAGCAGCAGCAGTTAGTGCAAAAAGCAGAACAGCTCCCGGCGCACCAAAAATCAAATAACCTATGAGTGCTACAATTCCCTGTCCTAATGCTACAACGGGAATTCCAATAGCATTTGCCATGATCAGTTTTCTCATTTTATCGCCAATCAGAGAGATGTTTGCTCTCTTCAGCGGGGCAGAAGAAGTAAGAATCTTTTCAAAGAGCCTTGGTCTTTCCAGCATAAAATAGAGAATAAAATACATGGACATTACTATTGTAAGAGTATTGAATGTCCCACTGACTGCTGAAGTAGAAAATTTCCCTACATTATCCTTCAGTTTCGCCATATTCTCCTTGCTTAGAATATCAAATCCTGTTTTAGAGAAGATATAAGAATGGATTTTATCCAGGAAAACATTGAACTTGGCCATATAAGCCTGTGCATTTCCCAATTTATCAATAATCAGATCGGCAATAAAATAAATCGGAAGAATAAGAACGATAAGACTTGCCAACATCAATGCAAACGCAGCCAGTGACGGTTTCCATTTCTTTTCTTCCTGCAGATAAAAATTGTATTTTCTGCAGACTACATAAATGGTAATCGCCCCCAACACTGAGGGAATAAACAATGCCAGATTAAAGCAGATCAATCCGGCCAATACCAGAATGATAGCCAGTAACGACATCTGCTTTATCGCAACACTGCTTATTTGTTTGTCCTTATTCATCATGTATTTTTATATTTTTATTTGCTGTACATAATTTGTCTTGGTTTTCCTAAGAAAGCACAATAGGTTGAGTACATTACAATCATAATAAACGGAGCTGTCAGGATGATCCCTATTCCGCAAAGAATAA
Organism: Chryseobacterium sp. RU33C; assembly: GCF_900156015.1. Taxonomy (NCBI): domain Bacteria; kingdom Pseudomonadati; phylum Bacteroidota; class Flavobacteriia; order Flavobacteriales; family Weeksellaceae; genus Chryseobacterium; species Chryseobacterium sp. RU33C. The sequence goes on from NZ_FTMT01000033.1 coordinate 27,617, forward strand.
CCCCTGCAATAGAAATCAAAAACCCTAAAAATCCGGTCAATAAGAAAGTTCCATAGTTTTCTTTAGCAATGTTGAACGACTTTGATAAAGCTTCTGTAGCTGAAGCATTTTCAAATAACAGAATCGGATATCCTATTAAAAGGAAAGGATATACAAAAATGATAGGCAACACACACAATGCCAGAGCAATGGAAGAAATTATCCAGGCAAGAAGACTATAAATCAAAATGTTTACAAAATTCTGGCGGTATCCGATAAAAAGATCAGAAAATTCAATCGGGCTTTTGGTATTGTATTTATTGACCATATAGATCAATCCTACATACAAAGGAGATAATAAAAGCCCGAAAAGGCTGGAAGCTCCCATATACAAAGGAAGTCCCGGAGCGCTCCAGTAATTAAAATCTCCTCCTGAAGATTTCATCTCCTCCATCATAGAAGCAGAATCAAATCCTGTAAGCATCTGAATAACAGATCCTCCGATCAGGTAGATGATCATGGCTACAATTCCGTAACCGAAAACGCCTTTGTACATTTCAAAAGCATGAGAAATAATTGATCCCGTATCTCTGTTAGGTACAGAACCCTGCTGATCAAATTCGTTAAATTCAGACATAGTTTAAATATTTAATGATTTTACCAAATTTACTTTTTTTTAGTAAAAAATCCCATTAAACACGAATGAATTTTAACTTTTCTCCGAAAAGACTGTTTTATACAATGAATAAATCATTGCATTCCAAAATGGAAATGTGAAAAGACCTCCAATCAGGAACAAGGCAAAACCTAAGTACTTGAATAGAAAAGCAACAATTACACATACCATTATTTCAACGAAATACATTTTAAGCGCTTTAAAATTCAGGGAAATGGATTCGAAAATCCTTTTATTGGTGAAGAACATCAATGGAGCGACAAATAGTGTTACTGCCACCCAGATTACAGCTAATACGACAGTAGGAAGGGTAAACCTGTAAATAAAGAACCAGAAAAGAAAATAGCCCACATACTTAAAAAAGTTAAGTCCGTTATATCCGGCAAACAAATCTCCTATCACAATATTTTCTTTAAGATCAAGCTTGCGGAAAATCTGAAACATCCCGAGATTCAACGGATACAGAAATGCTGTTGTTCCCCAGATTGCCAATGTAAACATCTGATAATTTTCAGTTGCCGTTATTGCTTCCATTTTTTTCAAATAAACCTGAGTCCCCTGCATAAAAGCTTCCTGCAATTCTTTATTATAAGAAAAAATGCCATACTTCTCTCCGAAAAGCATCACCGCAGTAAGCAGTATTCCAAAAAAGACGATAGAAAACATCAGCTGAAAAACGAGGGTTTTATTCCAGTAAAAAAATGCCTGCTTCAATATAAAATCTATTCCTGGTTTCTGAGGATATTTATTCTGCATCATAAAAAAATTTATGCAAAAGTAAACATCAATAAGTACTTTTGCAGAATGTTTTCAGTGAATCATCAAAAATTTATGGAAATGGATGAACTTTCTCTTCAGAAGGTTCCCTATTTTTTCATCATCGACTTTCTCTCGGAGAATGTTGAAATCTATCAGGAACATGAAATTAAAAAAGAGAGGTTAATTATTGATTTCCAAACATTTTCAAACACAAAAGAGACACATAAGCTGAATAAAAAAGTCGTCTGGAAATCCTATCCTGAAACATTGGAAAACTTTCAAACAGGTTTTGATAAAGTTCAGGAAAATATTCGTTTAGGAAATTCCTATTTAGTAAATTATACCAGAAAAACACGAATTGAGACGAATTTAACCTTAGAAGAAATTTTTTATCATTCAAATGCGAAATACAAAGTTTTTTATAAAGATTTTTTTGTATTTTTTTCTCCTGAAACTTTTGTAAAGATCATTGACGGAAAAATTTTCACCTATCCCATGAAAGGAACCATTGATGCATCTATTGAAAATGCAGCAGAAATTCTGAAGAATGACAGAAAGGAGAAGGCAGAACATTACACCGTAGTAGATCTGCTCCGGAATGATCTGAGTATGGTGGCTGATGATGTAAAGGTAGACCAGTTCCAGCATATTGACTTTATCAAAACCCAACAAAAGGATCTGTACGCGATGAGTTCTGAAATTTCAGGAAAGATAAAACCTGAATTTGAAGGAAAAGTAGGAAGTATTATGCAGAAAATTCTTCCTGCAGGCTCTATTTTAGGAGCTCCCAAACCTAAAACACTGGAAATAATTCTGGATGCGGAAGGATATGACAGAGGATATTACACGGGAATTTGCGGCTGGTTTGACGGCCAAAATGTAGACAGCTGTGTAATGATACGCTTTATTGAAAAACAGGAAGACCAATTGTATTTCAAAAGCGGAGGCGGTATAACGCACATGAGTAAATTAGAAGACGAGTATCAGGAAATGAAAAATAAAATCTATGTCCCAATTCATTGAAAGCATTAAAGTAGAAGATCAGGAGATTTTTCTATTGGATCTACATCAGAAACGTGTCAATCATACATTTTCCCATTTTGGGAAGGAAGACTCTATTGATGTGGCCAAGATCTATAAAAATCTGCGGCATGATGAGGATGGTCTTTTCAAGTTGAGAATTGCTTATGACCTTGACAAAAGAATCAGAACACAGATGATTCCTTACGCTATTCCTGAAATACAGGATTTTCAGCTGGTAGAAAACAATAGCTTTGATTATTCATTCAAATTTGAAGATCGTAAGGAACTGGAAAAAATGAAGATGAAAGCTAAGGCAGAAGAAATTATCATTGTCAAAAACAATCATATTACGGATACCTCTTTCTCCAATATCTTATTTTTAAAAGGAAAAGACTGGTTTACTCCTTCTACTTATCTGTTGAATGGAGTGCAGAGGCAGCACCTTTTAAAGCATAAAAAGATCAAAGAAACGGAGATCACTTTACAGAACATAAAGCAATTCACCCATTTCCAGATTATTAATGCGTTGAATGATTTTGATGATATGTTTATCTATCCTATCGACAGAATTATCAATCTGCCAGGGAATGAAGAATATCTTGATCTTTAAATCTACTTCATAAACTCAAAATATGACTTCAGTATATCTGCACTGTTCTTCCCGAGAGTATTTACTTCCAGGATTTTTGGCTGTACATCAGGTTTAAAGAAATTCTCAAGAACTCTGTCCAGCGTAAGTTCGTCCTCTACTCTGATATAGGAGAATCCGAAATGCTTTGCAAGAGATTCGGCGTTCTTGCGGTGCTTTGTGGCAATAAATTCGTCTAATGTATTCGGATTGGCATTTCTGGGGCCCGGAATAATTTTAAAGATATTTCCTTCACCGTTATTGAAGATCATAATTCTTACAAACGGTGGAATATATTGATTCCAAAGACCATTGATATCATAAAAGAAACTCAGGTCACCTGTGATCAATAAAGTTGGATTTTCATTTTTGATGGCAAATCCCATTGCCGTAGAAGTAGATCCGTCAATACCGCTTGTTCCTCTGTTACAATAAATCTTTCTCTTCCCGAAATCAAACAGCTGAGCATATCTGATCCCTGAAGAGTTACTGAAATGAATGTTATAGTTTTCAGGAATGGCTTGTGATGCTTTATTGAAAAAATAGAAATCTGAAAAATCAATTGTATTCAGAAACTGTTCGTGTTTAGCATCTTTTTTATCCCTTAAAACATCCCAAAGATTATAATACGGTCTAGGCTCCAGATTAATAAACTTCAACAGTTTTGAGAAGAAAACCTCTGGCTTCACCTCTATCTTTTCTGTCAATGAGAAATACGTATCAGGCTGCCACACTTCATCCAGATGCCAGTGCTGTTTAGGACGGGCGCTTCTAAGGAATTGTTTCACTTTTTTGGAAACTACATTCTGACCTACTGTAATCAACAGGTCAGGAGCGTAAGTTTTATAATCCTCTTCCGTAAAATTGAAAATATAACGGTCTATATGTTTGAAAAACTTCTCATGGTATAAATTTGAATTGGCTTCACTCAATACTACCACAGAATGGTTCTTCACCAACTGAGTCAGCTGGTTTTCCAGTTCCGGGCTGTAATCTCTTGTTCCCACCAGCAGCATAATTCTTTGGGAAGTATGCCATTCCGCAATCAGATTGGACGGAATTTCATATTCTTTATGTTTGATGGTCTTTTCTACCGTTGGAAAAGTAGGAAGCTCTGAAACCAGCTCATATAATGGTTCTTCCAATGGAATATTAATGTGTACCGGACCTTGCTTCTCAAAACAGAGTTCAATAGCTTTTTTAATGATATCGAAATTAATATCTTCCGCATTTTCTTTGCTGTCTTCCAAAAGCTGGAAGTCACCATAGGAATGCTGATGAAAAACATCCTTCTGTCTGATCGTTTGCCCATCGAATATATCAACAAAATCAGTCGGTCGGTCTGCTGTAAGTACCAAAAGCGGAATGTTCTGATAAAACGCTTCAGTAACCGCAGGATAATAATTAACCACCGCAGATCCGCTGGTACAGGTAATAGCTGCCGGCTTTTTCTCACTCTTCGCCATTCCCATTGCCACGAAAGCGGCACTTCTTTCGTCTACAATGCTGTAACAGTTGAAACCATCTATCTCTGAAAAATGGATAGCCAAAGGAGCATTTCTTGACCCCGGAGAAATTACGATATCTGCAATTCCGTACTGCTGAAGAAGATGTGCAAGTATTTGGATACTTCTCTTAGAAGAATATTTTTTCATACAGCAAATTTAACTTATAAATAATGATTTTAAAATCATTTAATTTAAAAAAAATGTAATTTTGCTGTTCGTAAATTTCTAAAAATGGATAAAATACCTAGTGTAGACCTGCGTGATTTCCTTTCGGGTAACCCGGAACGCAAACAGAAATTTGTAAATGAAATCGGAAAAGCTTATGAAGAAATTGGTTTTGTAGCCTTAAAAGGCCACTTTCTTGATGACAACCTAGTGGATGATTTGTATGGAGAGGTAAAAAACTTTTTTGAACAGCCAGTGGAAACGAAACAAAAGTATGAGATTCCAGGAATTGGTGGCCAGAGAGGTTATGTAGGATTCGGTAAAGAAACTGCAAAAGGTTTCAAAAAAGGAGACTTAAAAGAATTTTGGCACTTTGGGCAGTATCTGTCTGATGATTCAAAATACAAAAGTGAGTATCCGGACAACGTAATCGTTGAAGAACTTCCAAGATTCAACGAAGTTGGTAAAGAAGCATTCCAGATGCTTGAAAAAACAGGACAGTATGTGTTAAGAGCGTTAGCATTACACCTTGGTTTAGATGAATTTTATTTTGATGACAAAATCGCAGAAGGAAATTCTATTTTAAGACCTATTCACTACCCGCCAATCACTGAAGAACCGGATGATGCAGTAAGAGCAGCTGCCCATGGGGACATTAATCTTATTACTCTTTTAATGGGAGCACAGGGAAAAGGTCTTCAGGTTCAAAACCACAACGGAGAGTGGATAGATGCTATTGCAGAACCAGATGAGCTGATGATTAACGTTGGAGATATGCTTTCTAGACATACCAACAACAAGTTGAAATCTACTATCCACAGAGTGGTAAACCCACCAAGAGAAATGTGGAGTACTTCAAGATACTCAATTCCTTTCTTTATGCATCCCATCAGTGCAATGTCTTTAAATGCACTTGATAACTGTGTAGACGAAAACAATCCTAAATTATACGAAGATACAACTGCCGGAGAATTCCTGCATGAAAGATTGATCGAACTGGGATTGATCAAAAAATAAACGCAATGGCTGTCTCAAATTAAGACAGCCATTTTTACTATTATATTTCACTTGGAAATATGCAACAAGCGTACATACCATTGTACATCTATAAAACCTATACTATCCTGTTATACAGTAAAATTCCGGACACGGCGTAGGCTGTGTAAAAGTTCCCCACGGACAGATACAAGTATAAGAATCACCACCGCCACCAGGATTTTCTCCACCTCCGGGGCCTTCACCATAAGGTACACATTTTCCATTTGAACAAATTTCTCCGGCAGAGCATCCTCCTTCTCCAGGTCCTCCTCCTTCAAAACAATATGCCGGAAAATTAATTCCTGCAACAATACCCTTTCTGTCTTCTCTTGAAAGTTTTTTTAAATTTTTCATAATTTTTGATTTTTGGTATTTCCTACTCTATAAGCTTTTCGGATAACGCTTATTTAAAAATAACATTTATTTTATTAATAATCAATACTTTAAATTAAATCCAATGATTAATATAGCTCTTAAGAGATCTTATTATGTTAAATTTCTATTATTAATTAAACAAATATCATTTAATTAATAATATTTTAACTATTTTTACATTAACTACAAATTTTTAATCAAAACAATATGAAAAATCTAAAAAAACTAAAAAAGAACCAATTAAAGAACATTTCAGGAGGGGCTAATCTTCCTGAACCAGATTTCTGTATGTATTATTGCAACGGAGTTGTTGTTTGTGCCACATGCAGTGACAACTTTAAATGTCCGGACACCAATAGTGATAAGTAAGATTCAAAATCAAAATTTCATAAATGGAACCACTTCTTTACAGAGGTGGTTTTTTATTTCTTTTGGCTTAAAATAAAGTAGATTTGAGCCACACGGACATATTTATCAGGAAATTGTACTTCTTATTTGTGATAATCGATTTATGAGCTTAAAAAAAGGAAAGAATATTATTCTCCCAATAGAATAGATAAACATTCTTTTCCAATTATTTCTTTTCCAATGGCGTCTTTCTTTTTCATTTGCGCCGTTTCTTTCTACTGTTTCATTCCGCAGGAAT